>DASUQN010000265.1:0-5427 GCA_036280515.1 Intrasporangium sp.
CAGAGCACGGTCTCCAAGCACCTCGCCTGCCTCAAGGACTGCGGCCTCGTCAGTTCCCGGCCGCAGGGACGCGCATCGGTCTTCTCCCTCAACCACCCCGAGGCCTTGATGGACCTCTTCGCGGCGGCAGAGAGACTCCTCGGGCTGACCGGGGACGCGGTCACGCTGTGCCCGCGGTATGGCATCACAGCCACCGAGAGCGCGTGATGGCCACCGACCATCGAGAACCTTGGCCGTCGCGGGCCTTGGGGCACAAGAGAATGCTGGCCCCAAACGTCCCGGGCTCGTCGTCGCTCAATGAGGCCGAGACCGAGCGGTTGACCCGTCGGGCCCTGCGTCTGGCGCAGTTCACCGTCGCCTACAACGTCCTCGAGGGCGCCGTGGCCATCAGCGCGGGACTGGTGGCGGGACTGGTGTCACTGGTCGGCTTCGGGTTCGACTCGGGGATCGAGTCGGCCGTCGCCGTCCTCGTCGGACTTCGGCTTGCCGCACGACTGCGGCACGGCGAGGCGGACGAGCGCAAGGAGCGCCGGACCCTGCGGGCGGTCGCACTGACCTTCTTCCTCCTCGCGGCGTACGTGGTGTTCGAGGGCGTGCGGTCGCTGATGGATACCGAGTCGCCCGACCACTCGCTCGTGGGCATCGTCCTGCTCGCCGCGTCCATCATCGTGATGCCCGTCCTGGCCGCCGCCAAGCAGCGGGTGGCGCTCCAGCTCGGCGGTGACAAGCTCATCCTGGCCGACGCAGCCGAGACGAAGATCTGTGTGCTGCTCAGCATCTCCACGCTCCTTGGCCTGGGTCTCTACACAGTCACGGGCGCAACCTGGCTGGACCCGGTGGCGGGTTTCGTCATCGCAGCCTTTGCCGTACACGAGGGCCGGGAAGCCTGGGAGGGCGAGCTGGTCGAGGACGACGACGTCCGGGACCAGCAGCCCTCGCGTGCGAGTGGGGAATTGAGCTGATGGACACCGGGCACGCCCGTGGTGGTGGGGCTCCCGCTGGGCACGCCGGTGGTCGTCATCGTTGGCGCCTGCGGGTCGCTTTCGCCCTCATCGCCGCCTTCTTCGCGGTCGAGCTCGTCTTCGCGCTGCTCTCCGGGTCGCTGGCGCTGCTCTCCGACGCTGGCCACATGGCTTCGGACATCGTGGCGCTGGGCGCGGCACTCGTCGCCACGACCGTGGCCACCCGCCGCGACTCCTCCGGCCGGCGCACCTATGGGTCCTACCGGGCAGAGATCTTCGCCTCCGGGCTCGCGGTCCTGCTCATGTTCGGCGTCGCCCTCTACGTTGCCGTCGAGGCCATCGGGCGGATCGGCGACCCGGTCGAGGTCCAGACCGGCCCGATGCTCATCATCGGGGCGATCGGGCTGGCCGTGAACCTCGGGGCCCTGCTCCTCCTGCGCGGTGGGTCCACCGAGTCTCTCAACGTCAAGGGCGCCTACCTCGAGGTGGTGGCAGACACTGCGGGTTCCGTGGGCGTGCTCGCCGCCGGCTGGCTGGTCGCCAGCACCGGCAACGCCATCTGGGACACCATCGTCGCGCTGGCCATCGGGATCTTCGTCGCTATCCGCGCGGTGATCCTGGGGCGGCAGGTGCTCTCCGTCCTTGCCCAGCATGTTCCCGAGAGCGTCGACATCGACGAGGTCACCACCGATCTGGAGGCGATCCCCGGTGTGCACGATGTGCACGACCTGCACCTGTGGACGCTGACGTCCGGGATGCTGGTGGCTACGGCGCACCTCGTCTCCGACGAGGGCGCGCAGACCCCAGACCTGCTCGAAGGGGCCAAGGAGGTCCTCCGCGACAAGCACGGTGTGCTGCACGCGACGCTCCAGGTCGAACCCGCGCGCAGCCGGGAATGCCACGAACTCGACTGGTGACCTCACTCGGTCCCCGAAAGCCCTCGCGGACAGCCTTCCGGGTTGTATGAAGAGACATGCCCAACTGGGACGGCTTGAGCAAGCTCTTCGGCTGGATCCCCGGCGCGGGACTCGGAGGTCTCCTCGGCGGGATCCTTGGACTGCTCGGCTTCGAGTCCATGGCCACCCCGTGCGCCACCGGCACGATCGACGGACCGTTCGGCCCGCTCACGACGAGCTTGCCGTGCGTGCAGACGGTGTTCGGCGACGTCTACGCCGCCACTGGCTTCGCCGCCATGACCGGGGTGATCGGGATGGCGATCGGGATCGCAGTTCAGCTTGGCCACCAGGCATTGACGAAGCCGGCTGCCCCGGCCGGCCGCTAGACGTTGAAGCGGAACTCCACGACGTCGCCGTCCTGCATGACGTAGTCCTTGCCCTCGATCCGCACCTTGCCGGCCGCCTTGGCCGCAGCCATCGACCCGGCCGCCACGAGGTCGTCGAACGACACGACCTCGGCCTTGATGAACCCGCGCTGGAAGTCCGTGTGGATCACGCCTGCCGCCTGCGGCGCGGTCCAGCCCTTGCCGATCGTCCAGGCCCGCGCCTCCTTGGGCCCGGCGGTCAGGTACGTCTGCAGGCCCAGCGTGTGGAAGCCCTGCCGCGCGAGCTGGTTCAGCCCGGACTCCTTGGCGCCGAAACTCTCGAGCAGCTCGAGCGCCTCGTCGGCATCCATGTCCATCAGGTCCATCTCCAGCTTGGCGTTGAGGAAGACCGCGTCGGCAGGAGCCACCGACGCGCCGAGCTCGCGCTTGAGCTCCTCGTCGGCGAGCTGGTCCTCATCGAGGTTGAACACGTAGATGAACGGCTTCGTCGTCAGCAGACCCAGCCCCCTCGCCAACTCGGCGTCGACCCCGGCAGCGAGCCCAGCGGCATACAACGTCTTCCCCTCCTCGAGCACCTGCTGCGCTGCGAGCGCGGTGGCGAGGAGTTCAGCGGCCTTCTTGTCGCCCTTTTTCGCTCTGACCTCCTTGTCGAGGCGGGGCACCGCCTTCTCGAGCGTCTGGAGGTCCGCGAGGACAAGCTCGGTCTCGATGGTCTCGATGTCGCCAGCGGGGTCGACCTTGCCGTCGACGTGGGCGACGTCGTCGTCGGTGAAGACGCGCACGACCTGGCAGATCGCGTCGGACTCCCGGATGTTGGCGAGGAACTTGTTGCCGAGCCCCTCCCCCTCGCTCGCGCCCCGCACGAGCCCGGCGATGTCGACGAAGCTCACCGTCGCCGGCAGGACCCGCTCGGACCCGAAGATCTCCGCCAGCACGCCGAGCCGCTCGTCGGGCAGCGGCACGACGCCGATGTTGGGTTCGATCGTCGCAAACGGGTAGTTCGCGGCGAGCACGGTGTTCTTGGTCAGCGCGTTGAAGAGCGTCGACTTGCCGACGTTGGGGAGACCGACTATTCCGATGGTGAGTGCCACGGGGTCAAGAGTTTAGTCGCCATGTCGCGGGCTCCAGACCATGCCGTATGCCGCTGAGCTCGCTCCCGCCCGCCCGCTCGGCCCCAGCCGGGCCGGGTCAACCAACCGGAGGTCCGCGGGCCGGTGAGCACGGTGATGCAGCTGTGCGCGGGCTGGTTCCGGTTGGTTGACCCATCGCCCCGGGGATCTGGCCGGGGCTACTCGGTCGCGATCGCGTCGAGGACCTTCATCCGGGAGGCCCGGATGGCGGGCACGACGGCGGCGAGGACGCCGAAGATGACGGCCACGGCGAGGAAGGCGACCAGGCTGCCTACCGGAAGCGCCAGCTCGGTCAGGTCCTCGGAGAGGGACTGGCGCAGCAGGACCCCGATGGCCAGGCCCAGCCCCATGCCGAGCAGCGCCCCGAGCAGGGAGATCGCCACCGACTCGAGGGTGACCATCCGCCGCAGCCGGCGCCTGCTGAGGCCGACCGCGCGCAGCAGCCCGATCTCGCGGGTGCGCTCGAGGACGCTGAGGCCGAGGGTGTTGACGATCCCGATGACCGCGATGATGACGGCGAGGGCCAGGAGCGCGTAGATGATCGCCAGCAGCTGGTTGATCTGGCCGCTCGTCGTCTCGGTGAACTTCACCTTGTCCTGGACCGACACGATCGGCAGGTCCTTCACGACCCTGTCGAGGGCCGCCTGGACGGCCGCGAGGTCGGCTCCCTCGACAACGTTGATGCTCAGCGTGACGTCGCTGCGCTTGAGACCGGCCTGCTCCAGGACCGAGATCGGGACCGTGATCGAGCCGGTGGCATAGGACGAGGTGAAGATGCCGGCGACCTTGAGATCGAGCGTCTTGCCGCCCGGGAAGCTGATGGCGAGGGTGTCACCGACCCCGAGGGAGTGCTCGGCGGCCACGTCCTCGGTGACGAGCACCTCGTCACCGGAGATCGCCTGGGTGCCCTGCACCATGTCGAGCTGGTAGATCTGGTCGAAGCGCTCGTCGTTGCCGGTCACCGAGGCCTGCTCGCCGCCGATCAGCGCGGGGGTGAACTGCTGCCGACTGACCGTCGCGACGCCCTCGACGCCCTCCAGCTGATCGCCGATGCTCGTCGGGAAGCTCTGGAAGGTCGGCGACTGGACGAGGAAGTCGCTGCGGAACTGCTCGTCGATCAACGCCGCGTTGGTCTTGTCGGTGGAGGCGGCGAGCACCCCGACTGCTGACACGACGGCGAGGCCGATCATCAGTGCCGATGCCGTCGCACCCGTCCGGCGTGGGTTGCGCAGCGCGTTCTCGCCGGCGAGGCGGCCCGCCGTGCCGAACAGGCGGCCGAAGACCGCCCGGCAGGCGACGAGCACGGGGTGGCCGAGGACGGGAGCCATCACCGCGACGGTGATGACCCAGATCACCGCGCCAGCGCCGATCCAGAGCGCGCTGTTCCCCGGCGCGTCGGCGAACCCGGCCACGACGAGCCCGCCGCCGAGGACCAGGGCGATGGTGCCGAAGAGCAGCCGGCGGTGCATGCCCTTCTCCTGGACGGTCAGGTCGTCCCGGAGTGCGGCGACCGGTGAGACCTTCGACGCCCGGCGTGCCGGCACGAGGGCGGCCACCATGGTGACGATGATCCCGACCGCGTACGCCGCCACGACGGTGCCCAGGTTCAGCGTGAGGACGTCGCCGGAGATGTCGAGGCCGATGGCCCGGAAGGCCGCGGCCAGCGCACGCGACAGGCCGAGGCCGATGAGCAGGCCGAGCGTGCTGCCGACGAGCGCCATGAGGAAGGCCTCGACGAGCACCGACCGGGTCACCTGCTTCTTGCTCGCACCGAGGGCTCGCAGCAGGGCGGACTCGCGGACGCGTTGGCCCACGAGGATCGAGAACGTGTTGAAGATGATGAAGGCGCCGACGACGATCGCGATCACCGCGAAGGTGGTGAGGAAGATCGAGAAGACGCCGAGAAACTGCCCGACCTGGTCCTGGGACTCGCCCACGACCTCGTCGCCGGTGACGGCGGTGAAGCCCGTCGGGACGACCTTCTTGGCGGCGGCGGCGAGCTCGCCCTGGGTCACCCCGTCGGCGGCGGTGAGGGCCACGGACGTGAAGCCGT
>DASUQN010000266.1:0-3712 GCA_036280515.1 Intrasporangium sp.
TCCACGACTACCCGGCCACGCGGGTCTTTCGGGGGCAGTCGGGGGCGGAGCCCCTGACGGTTGACGCTTACGTAAACGTAAAGCAAGATCGGTGCCATGACAAGTGGTCCGACCTGGACGATTGCCCAGATCGCCGACGAGTTCGGCGTGACCCATCGCGCAGTCCGCCACTACGAGGACCTCGGCCTCAGCACACCCGAGCGACGGGGGACCCAGCGCATCTACCACCGGCGGGACCGGACCCGGCTCAACCTCATCCTGCGGGGCAAACGGCTGGGCTTCCCGCTCGAGGAGATCCGCACGATCATCGACCTGTTCGACGCACCGCGCGGCCGCCGCGCCCAGCTCGAGTACGTTCTCGGCCAGATCGACGTGCGCCGAGCCGACCTTGACCAGCGCCTCAAGGACGTCGAGGACGCCATCGCCGAGCTCGGCGAGTTCGCACGGCGGTGCCAGGCCGACCTGGACCGCCTCGACGGCTCGGAGCCCACCTCCTCGAGGGACGTGAAGCAAAACCAGGCGTTATGACCACCCCCTGTCTCGCGTTCGGCTGGACGTGACACCATGGACACCATGACTGTCGAAGACACGACGCCCGTGGAGACCAAGATCGCCGCCTACGCGCACCCCGGGCGACTGGTCACCACGGAGTGGCTCGCCGAGCAGATCGAGGCGGGACGGGTCGGCGGCCCCGACGGCATCGCGCTGCTCGAGTCCGATGAGGACGTCCTGCTCTACGACACCGGCCACATCCCGGGAGCCCTCAAGATCGACTGGCACCTCGACCTCAACGACCCGGTCGCCCGGGACTACGTCGACGGGGCCCGCTTCGCGGAGGTCATGGGCTCGCGCGGCATCTCACGGGAGACGACGGTGGTCATCTACGGCGACAAGTCGAACTGGTGGGCGGCCTACGCGCTGTGGGTGCTCAGCCTGTTCGGGCACGACGACGTCCGGCTGCTCGACGGTGGCCGGGCCAAGTGGATCGCCGAGGGTCGCGAGCTGACGCGCGACGTGCCCACCCCGAAGCCGGCCACGTACCCGGTCGCGGAGCGCGACGACGCTCCGATCCGCGCCTTCAAGGATGAGGTCCTGGACCACATCGGCAAGCCGATGGTCGATGTCCGCTCCCCCGGCGAGTTCTCCGGCGAGCTGCTCCACATGCCGGACTATCCCCAGGAGGGCGCGATGCGCGGCGGCCACATCCCCGGCGCGAAGTCGGTTCCCTGGGCCCGCGCCGCCAACGACGACGGCACCTTCAAGTCGCGCGAGGAGCTCGAGGACATCTACCTTCGCGAGCAGGGCCTCTCGCCGGACGACGACGTCGTTGCCTACTGCCGCATCGGGGAGCGCTCGTCGCACACCTGGTTCGTCCTCACCCACCTGCTCGGCTTCGAGTCGGTGCGCAACTACGACGGTTCCTGGACGGAGTGGGGCAACGCCGTGCGCGTGCCCATCGAGAGGTGACGAGCACCGAGCTCCCCACATCGTTGGCCGAGATCGCGGACGACTTCCGGTCGGCGACCAACGACCTCAAGCTGCAGCTCCTGCTGGAGTTCAGCGACGAGCTGCCCGACCTCCCCGAGCGCTACCGCGGCCGGCTCGACAAGCTCGAGCGGGTCGACGAGTGCCAGACCCCGCTCTTCCTGGTCGTCGAGGTCGACGACGCGGCCTCCTCGCCAGAGCGGCACGTCCACCTGTTCTTCGACGCCCCTGCGGAGTCGCCGACGACCCGAGGGTTCGCCGGCATCCTCCACGAGGGCCTCGACGGGCTTCCCGCAGCGGAGGTCCTGTCCGTTCCCGAGGACGCGCCGATGCGCTTCGGCCTGGCTGAGGCGGTCTCTCCCCTGCGCCTGCGCGGCATGGCCGCGATGCTGGCGCGCATCAAGCGCCAGGTCCGTGAGAAGTCAGCCGCCTGACGGCTCAACGCAACTCAGCCGTATGCCGCTGGGCTCGCTTCCAGCGCAAGCCAGCCCAGCGGCATACGACCGCGTCAAACCCCCTCGGTCAGTTGACCGGCCCGTGCGGCTCGCGGATGTCGTCCGTGTCGCGGAAGTACGTGCGCCGGGCGCGGAGCGCGCGGTTCGCCATCCACGTGATGGCCCACAGCACGACACCCACGAGCAGGAGCCACCCGGCAATCGTGTAGTGCTCGGGGTTGCGTCCGCTCAGGGGCAGCACGAAGAAGAAGCAGGCGATGGCTCCCACGACGGGCAGGACCGAGGGTGCGACGAAGTGCCGGGACCCGTCGGCGTGCTCCACGTGGTCGCGACGCAGTACGAGGACGACGATGTTGACGATCGTGAACACGCCCAGCAGCAGGAGTGAGGTCGTGCCGCCGAGGGCCGCCACGGCGTCGCTGCTCGCGTTGGACACGAAGATGATGAGCCCGAACGCCAAGGCCGTCGTGAAGAGGATCGCGCTCCACGGCGTCTGACGGCGGCGGTGCACCGTCCCGAGGAAGCGCGGCAGGACGTCCTGCCGGCTCATGCCGTAGAGGAGGCGCGATGCCATGAGCATGTTGATGAGCGCGGAGTTCGCGACGGCGAACATCGAGATGAAGGGCAGGAGCGTCTCGATGGGCAGTCCGGGCGCACCGGTCCGGACGACCTCGACGAGCGGCGTGTCGCTCTCGGCGAGGACACCGACCGGCACGAGGGCTACCGCGCACAGCGACACGAGAACGTAGATCATCCCGGTCAGGCCGATGCCGGTGATCATCATCCGGGGGAAGATGCGCACCGGGTCCTTGGTCTCCTCGGCCATGTTGACCGAGTCCTCGAAGCCGACCATCGCGAAGAAGGCCAGCGACGTCGCTGCGGTCACGGCGAAGAAGGCCGACTTGTCGCCGGGCGACTCGAAGATCATGGTGCGCGAGAAGTCGCCCTTGCCGCCGAAGACCGCGAAGAAGCCGACGAAGATGACCAGTAGCAGACCGGAGAGCTCGACGAGGGTGAGCACGATGTTGGCCTTGACGCTCTCGCCGACCCCGCGGAGGTTGATGAGCGCGACGAGCGCCATGAAGCCGAGTGCGACGAGCATGATGAGTGTCTTGTTCGCATCGTCCAGGTCGAAGCCTCGAGCGAGGTTGGCGGCAAAGGCTCGTGAGGCGGTCGAGGCGGAGGTGATGCCCGAGGACATGACGGTGAAGCACACGATGAAGGTCAGGAAGTGGATGCCGAACGCCTTGTGGGTGTAGAGGGCTGCACCGGCTGCTTGGGGATACTTCGTGACGAGCTCGAGGTACGAGAAGGCGGTGACCAGGGCGATCGCGAAGGCCACGATGAACGGCGCCCAGGCTGCGCCACCGACCTCGCCCGCGACGTCTCCGGTGAGCGCGTAGACACCCGTGCCGAGGATGTCCCCCACGATGAACAACAGCAGCAAGCCCGGCCCCATGACGCGCTTGAGCTCGATGTGCTGCTCCACGTCTCCGGGACCGCTCTGGCGCTCCGCAACCTTTGACATGTCGCCTCCCGGCGCACCTGTAGTGATCTGGATCACAGTGGACGATTTCACTGTGGCCCAAGAGCCCCTCGCGCGCAACGGCGGGCGACCCCGGCACGGGGGAACGTCAGCCGCCGATGCGGGTGCGGACCTCGTAGAGCTCGGGGAAGAAGGTCAGGTCGAGGGCGCGCCGCAGGAAGTCCACGCCGGTCGAGCCGCCCGTCCCGGTCTTCTGACCGATGGTCCGCTGGACCACCTGCAGGTG
>DASUQN010000267.1:0-7848 GCA_036280515.1 Intrasporangium sp.
TGTGACTCGAGATGACGACAGTGCGACCGGTCTCGGCGTAGCGGCGCAGGATCGGGCGCATCGCCGCGATCTGTGGTGGGTCGAGGCCGTTCGTCGGCTCGTCGAGGACGAGCAGCTCCGGGAGCCCGAGCATGGCTTGGGCGATGCCGAGCCGCTGCTTCATGCCGTGGCTGTAGGAGCGCACCGGCCGGTCGATGGCTCCGCCGAGCGCAGCCACCTCGAGCGCCTCGTCGAGGTGCGCGTCCTCCGGTCGCCGGCCCGTTGCCGCCCAGTATGCCTCGAGGTTCCGCCGGCCGGTCAGGTGCGGGAGGAAGCCCGGTCCCTCGATGAGCGCGCCCACTCGTTCCAGGACGTCGGAGCCCGCCGACACAGGGTGGCCCAGGACGTGGACCGTGCCGGAGTCCGGGGCGATGAGGCCCATGACCATCCGCATCGTCGTCGTCTTGCCGGCACCGTTGGGTCCGAGCAGTCCGACGACCTGGCCCTTCTCGGCCCGCCAGGAGACGCCGTCGACGGCGCGGTGGCCGTCGGCGTAGGACTGGACCAGATCCGTGACGACGAGCGGGACGTCGGCGAGGTCCGGACGCGGCTCCTCGTGCCTGCGCTGCCTACGCCGCCAGAGCGCCGCCACACCGGCGAGAACGACGAGCGCGGCCAGGATGCCGCCCGCGAGCGCCGACTCCGTGTCGGTGCCGGCGATCGAGGTGCCGACCGGCGTCGCCTCGACCACGGGAACGGTGAGGTCGGCGCCCGCCTCGACGGCGATGCGGGCCGGCTGCCGGCTGTTGGCGTAGGTCGCCTCGGTGCTCGTCAGCAGCACCCGCCAACGGCTACCCGTGGGCATCTCGTAGGTCGCGGCCGGGAGCGAGACCGTGACGGTGGTCGGCCGGCCCGGGGTGACCGGCACCCGGATCGGCGCGACGAGAGAGGCGGGCAGGGTCGGCTGCTCACCGGAGACGCGCCAGAGCGAGGCGAACAGCGTGACCGTCGGCTGGTCCGAGGTCAGGGTGAGGGTCATGGTCGGCGAGCCCGCGACCGTCACACTGCGGGGCGCCGGTTCGGTCTCGAAGTAGGTGGACAGCCCGGGGAGGGCCGCGATCTGGTAGGACGACACGGTGAGGCCCAGGGCTGACAGACCGGGGATGGCGACCATTGACGCCGGTTGGCCCCCGGGTGGGTGCAGCAGTCCCCCGGCCGTGTCGGCGAACGGGAGGCGCGCCGTGGCGACCGCGGCGCCGTCGAGACCCGGGTACCCAGGCATGGTCCACAGGTCGGCAGGCTGGCTGCGGCGGCTCGCCGGCGTGGGGAAGGTGAAGCCCGCGACGGGGAGATCGGACTCGGCCGAGGATCCGTCCTTCACGTAGTGGTCGAGCCACGCGTACCCCGCCTCGGTCTCCTCTGCCTGGCGGGTGCTCGGAGCATCGTGGCCACCGTCGCTCCAGCGCACCGCAACAGGCGTTCCGGCCGCAACGAGCGCCCGCGCGGTCGCGTCGGCGTGCTCCAGCCCGAAGAGGGAGTCGGCGATCCCCTGGACGAGCAGGGTCGGCGCGGTGACCTTGCCCAGAGTCGGCTTCGGGCTGTGCTGCCGCAACAGGCTGACGAGCGCGTCACTCGGCTCACCTTTCACCGAGGCGTCGAGGAACCCGGCGCAGATCGTCGGGTCGAAGCGACCGCAGGTGGCGGCGTCCGGCACGTTCGGCACCCCGGACGGCGAGGGGGAGGACGCGGGCGGCGGAGGGGCTGAGGGCGATGGTTGGCCGTCCGACCCAGCGGAGGGGAGGGAGAGGATGCTCGCATTGGCGCCGAGGAAGAAGTTGGTGGCCCAGACCTGCTTGAACGGACCTGGGGTGTCCACGGACTCGCGCCCGGCCGGAGTCGGGCCCGTCGTGGTGACCGCCGACTGCGGGAAGAACGCGTCCGCCAGGTCGTTCCACGTGACCGCCGCGACGACCGCGTCGATGCGCTCGTCGGCGCTGGCGAGCATGAGCCCGAGCGCGCCTCCGTAGGAGCCGCCCATGACCCCGACCCGCGGGTCGCCGGCCGCGTCGACGACCACGTCTGGGCGCTTCGCGACGAGGTCCACCAGCGCCTTCGCGTCCGCGACCTCGAACTCGGGGGCGTTGAGATGGATGCGACCGCCCGACGCGCCGTGGCCGCGGGCGGACCACGTGACGACGACGTAGCCACGCTCCTGCAGCTCGGTCGCCTCCGTCGTCACGGAGTCCTTCGAGCCGCCGAATCCGTGCGCCAGGAGCACGGCCGGGTGCCGTCCACCACCCGCTGGTGTCCACACCGCTGCGTCCAGGGTCACGGTCGTGCCGTCCGGCTCGGCGCCCACCGGCACCTTGAGGTCCTCTGTCGCCTCCGCCGAAGCCGCCACGAGCGACGTGCTCCCGGCTGCATGGGTAGCCGGCCCGACACCGACCGCCGCGACGAGCAAAGCCCCCAGCACAGCCAGTCCCGCGCGCAGTCCACCACGGTGGCGGGGCGGGCTGGTCACCGACATTGGGTAATCACATCACGCCACGGTGTGAAGCGAGCAAGCGTCTACGATTCCACCGCTCGGTGCTCGAGGAGATATGCGACGACGAGGCAGGTCACGAGCACCATGGCCGGCGGCAGGAGACGTGCCGCACCCTCGAGCTCGAGCCACTCGTAGGGCGCGACGGTGAAACCGAACAGATCGAGGTCCAGAAGGTACTTGACCATGGGGAGGAAGCCGAAGACCAGCCCCACCGCCCCGATGAGGTTGATGGCGACACGCCGGCCCGCGCCGCCCTGACTGCCCGCCGGCTCCGTCACGGCTCGACCTCGAGGAGGTGGCTCCGGCCGAACAGCTCCGCCGCCTGGCGCGCAGTTGGCGTGCCAGCGTCGAGGTCTGCCCCGGCCTTCACCAGGGCCCGCACCACGGAGTCCTCACCCTTGAAGATCGCCCCCGCGACGGGCGACTGGTCCCGGGTGTTGCGCAGGTTGACGTCGGCGCCACGGGCGATCAGGGCGAGCACCGTCTCCTCCCGGCCGTGGTAAGCCGCCAGCATGAGGAACGTGTTGCCGTCCGCATCATTGATGTCGACCGGCACGCCGCGGTCGAGGAAGTCGAGCAGGTCCGCCGTCTGCCCCGTGCGCGCGAGCTCCATCGCGATGTCGATGATCCGCCGCTGCTCCTCAGGTGTGAGCGACCTGCCGCCGGGGGTGCCTGTCATGGGAACAAACGTAGGTGACCACACAACCGCGCGGTGGGCTGGGGCCAAGCTCAGCGGCATACGGCATGGACGAAGGCACCTGTGTCCGGGACCCGGGACGCGATGGCAACTGACCGGTAACCGGGATACAAACGACCCATGGCTACCACTGCACTGCGCGGCACCCCCGTCGAGACGATTGGGGACCTGCCCACCGTCGGCGACGTGGCCCCCGAGTTCGTCCTCGCGGCCGACGACCTGAGCGACGTCCCCCTCAAGCACGGCACGCGCGTCGTGCTCAACATCTTCCCGAGCATCGACACCGGAGTGTGCGCACAGAGCGTGCGCCGCTTCAACGAGATCGCGAGCACGCTCCAGAACACCCACGTGATCTGCGCGTCCGAGGACCTGCCCTTCGCGCTCAAGCGGTTCTGCGGCGCCGAGGGTCTCGACAACGTCATCGCGGCATCCGCCTTCCGGTCGACGTTCGGCGAGGACTACGGCGTGACCCTGACCGAGGGTGCGATGCGCGGCCTGCTCGCCCGGTCCGTCGTCGTCATCGACGAGGAGGGCACCGTGCTCCACACCGAGCTCGTCCCGGACATCTCGCAGGAGCCGGACTACGACGCCGCCATCGCCGCTCTCAACTGACGGGCGTGTCTGGCGACGGCTCAGGGAGTGTCGTCGTCGACCCAGTCGAGCGTGCGCTGAACCGCCTTCTTCCAGTTGCGGTAGAGGCGCTCCCGCTCGGCTTGGTCCATCGACGGTGACCACCGCCGGTCCTCGCCCCAGTTGTCCCGCACCTCGCTGGGACTTGACCAGTACCCGACAGCCAGCCCAGCGGCATACGCCGCCCCGAGTGCCGTCGTCTCGGCCACCCTCGGGCGGACGACGTCGACGCCGAGCAGGTCGGCCTGGAACTGCATGAGGGTCTCGTCGACGACCATCCCGCCGTCCACCTTGAGCTCGGTGAGCGGGACGCCACTGTCGGCGTTCATCGCGTCGAGCACCTCGCGGGTCTGGAATGCCGTGGCCTCCAAGGCGGCTCGCGCGATGTGGCCCTTGTTGACGAACCTGGTCAGGCCGACCAACGCCCCACGCGCGTCCGGCCGCCAGTGCGGCGCGAAGAGACCCGAGAAGGCGGGCACGAAGTAGGCGCCGCCGTTGTCCTCGACCGACGCGGCGAGCGTCTCGACCTCGGATGCGTCGCCGATGATGCCGAGGTTGTCCCGCAGCCACTGGACGAGGGACCCGGTGACGGCGATGGACCCCTCGAGCGCATAGACCGGTGGCGCGTCGCCGAGCCGGTAGCAGACGGTCGTCAGCAGGCCGTGCTGCGACGGGACGATCTCCTCGCCGGTGTTCAGGAGCATGAAGTTGCCGGTGCCGTACGTGTTCTTGGCGGTGCCGGGCTCGAGGCAGGCCTGCCCGAAGGTCGCCGCCTGCTGGTCACCGAGAATGCCCGCCACCGGCACGTCGAGCAGGATGCCCGGCCGGCACGTGCCATAGACCTCCGAGGACGAGCGGATCTCGGGGAGCAGGCTCGTAGGGACCCGCATCTCGGCGGCGATCTCCTCGTCCCACGCGAGGGTCCGAAGGTCCATGAGGAGCGTCCGGGAAGCGTTGGTGACGTCGGTGACGTGGACACCGCCATCGGGGCCGCCGGTGAGGTTCCAGAGGATCCACGTGTCCATCGTTCCGGCGAGCAGCTGCCCCGACTCGGCCCGCTCGCAGGCCCCCTCGACGTGGTCGAGGAGCCAGCGGATCTTCGGGCCGGCGAAGTAGGTGGCAAGCGGCAGCCCGGTCTGCTTCTTGAAGCGCTCCGGGCCAGCATCTCCGGCCAGCTCGTCGCAGATGGACTGCGTGCGGGTGTCCTGCCAGACGATGGCGTGGTGGATCGGCCGGCCCGTCTGGCGGTCCCAGACGACGGTCGTCTCGCGCTGGTTGGTGATCCCGACGGCGACGACCCGCTTGGCGCTGAGGTTGGCCTTGCCGAGGGCACCGCCGACCACCGCCCGCGTGTTCTCCCAGATCTCCATGGGGTCGTGCTCGACCCAGCCGGCGCGCGGCAAGATCTGGCGGTGCTCGCGCTGGTCACTCGCGACGACGCCGCCTGAGCGGTCGAAGACCATCGCGCGCGTGCTCGTCGTGCCCTGGTCGATCGCGACGACGTAGTCCATGGGCAGACGGTAGCGCCCGTCGCGTCGTGGTGGCGTTCGCGCCGGCGTCCGACCTCGGACAATCGGGCCGCGGCGCGATCGTCGTCGGTTCTGGGGCGCGAAGCACTCGGACTACTGCGCCGCGGCCCGATTGTCGGAGGCCGGGCAGGCGAGGGGGCCGTGTCCCGGGAACCGGGCCCAGCGGCATACGGAATCGGCTGTTGGGTGCTTTGGCTAGGGTGAGAGGGTCGGCACGGATGTGAGGGGAAGGGCATGACGACTCCCGTGCGCCTCGACGCGGACTACCGCGCAGCGGCATGGAGGCGACTCGCCACGAAGGAGTTCGATGTCCTCGTCGTCGGCGGTGGGATCACCGGAGCCGGCGTCGCGCTGGATTCCGCGACTCGCGGCCTGTTGACGGCCCTCGTGGAGCAGCGGGACTTCGCCTCCGGCACCTCGTCCCGCTCGTCCAAGCTCTTCCACGGTGGCCTGCGCTACCTGGAGCAGATGAACTTCGACCTGGTCCGCGAGGCGCTCAAGGAGCGAGACCTCATGCTCAAGACGATCGCACCGCACCTCGTGCGGCCGGTCTCCTTCCTCTATCCCCTGACGAGCCGGGGCTGGGAGCGGCCGTACGTCACGGCCGGCCTGACCCTGTACGACTCGATGGGGGGAGCCCGGTCCATGCCCCGGCACAAGCAGCTCACCCGCGCGGGTGCGCTCAAGCTCGCTCCCGGCCTCAAGCGAGACTCCCTGACCGGGGGGCTGCTCTACTACGACGCGCAGACCGACGACGCCAGGCACACCCTGACCACGGTCCGGACGGCTGCCGCCTACGGCGCTACCGTGCTCAGCTCGGCCCGTGTCGTCGCCATCCTCCGTGCGGGCGAGCGCGTCATCGGAGCGACCGTCGAGAACGTGGAGACCGGGGAGCGGCACGACGTCAACGCGTCCGTCGTCATCAACTGCACCGGCGTCTGGACCGACGACATCCAGGCGATGGCCGGTGGCCGCGGCCGCTTCCACGTGCGCGCCTCCAAGGGAGTCCACATCGTCGTGGCACGCGACCGGATCAACTCGGAGACCGGCCTGATCCTGCGTACCGAGACGTCGGTGCTCTTCGTCATTCCCTGGGGCACGCACTGGATCATCGGCACGACGGACACCGACTGGGACCTCGACCGGGCCCATCCTGCGGCGACGCGCGCCGACATCGACTACCTGCTCCGGCACGCCAACAACGTCCTCAGGGTCCCGCTCACCCACGACGACATCCAGGGCGTGTACGCCGGGCTGCGGCCGCTGCTCTCCGGCGAGTCGGAGTTGACCAGCCAGCTGTCCCGCGAGCACGCCGTCGCCCGGCCCCAGCCCGGGCTCATCTCCCTCGCCGGCGGCAAGTACACGACCTACCGGGTCATGGCGCAAGATGCCGTCGACGCCGCCCGGGGCGACATCGGCGGGGACGTCAGCGACAGCGTCACGGAGTTCATCCCGCTCTCCGGGGCCGAGGGCTACGTCGCCCTCGTCAACCAGGTCGACCGGCTCGCCCGCAAGCAGGACCTGCCGGTGTGGCGGATCCGACACCTGCTCGAACGCTACGGCTCGCTGGTCCACGAGCTGTTCGCGCTGGCCGAGAACGATCGCACCCTGTACGAGCCGCTCCCGGGAGCCGAGGAGTACCTCAAGGTGGAGATCCGCTATGCCGCCACCCACGAGGCCGCCCTCCACCTCGACGACTTCCTCACGCGTCGCACGCGCGTGTCCATCGAGACGCCGCACCGCGGGACCGAGAGCGCCCGGGCCGCCGCCGACATCGTCGCCCCGGTGTTCGGCTGGGACGAGGATCGCATCGAGGCGGAGGTCGCCGCGTACCTGGCCCGGGTCGACGCCGAGCTCGAGTCGCAACAGGAGATCGTCGACACCGAGGCAAATGCCGAGCGCCTCAGCGCACCCGATCCGCGCCGGATCCCGGTGAGCCGCGACTGAGCGGTCGTGGTGGCCGCTCGTCGGCCCAGCGGGATGAGGCGGACGTGGAGCCGTGTCCTCACATGATCGCGCAGGACCGCCGGGAAGGCGCTTCTACACTGGCCCGATGGGGACCCGTCGCATCCTGGTTGCGCTCGGCGCGGTCCTCGGCCTGCTCGTCGCGGGTTGCAGCGGGGCGGGGCCCAACCTGACCACCGAGCCCCATCACGGCACCACCCACGCCACCGAGAACCACCCCGGCACGAAGCCGACGACCACAAGGCCGCCCCCTGCTCCACTGCGTGACGGTGAGAAGGTCCAGCGGATCGCGATGCCCGCGACGTACGTGCCGAAGGCGCCCAGCGGCGGCACGGACGACTACCGATGCTTCTTGCTCGACCCCAAGCTCACCCGGGACAGTTTCGTCACGGGCTATGACGTCGCCCCCGGCGATGCCTCCATCGTCCACCACGTCATCCTCTATCGCGTCCCGGCGAGCAAGGTCGCCCTCGCCCGGGCGCAGGACGCCCAGGCGCCGGGTG
>DASUQN010000268.1:0-2005 GCA_036280515.1 Intrasporangium sp.
GGCGTATGCCGCTGGGCCGGCTCAGCGGCATACGGAATCCTGGTGTGCGACGCCCTTCGCAGACAGGCGTATCGGCGAGCCCGAGGGTGGTGAGCGCATCGGTACCAGGGACGAACCGAGGTCTGGCCCCGCGCGGCTGCCCTCTGGAACGAGGTCTGTGCCGCACAGCGTCAGGGCGTTTCGCCAGCAGACCGCCAGCGTCCTTTCACCCAGTTTTGACGCTGTCCGGTCAGGTCGTCTCCATGACGCCTCACGTCCGGGGCGGTGGGATGCCGCGCCTGCGGATCGAGGCGAGTGCCTTGGGGCTCTTCGACAGCGCCTCGCCCAACAACGCATCCAACTTGGTGGCCTTGAGCCTTCGGGGACCTACGCGGCCGGAGACACCGCGGTGTCACTCGAGGGGCCGGACTCGTTTCCAGGCGCCGTGGCAGGCTGCCCGCATGGAGATGCCCGGGTCGGCCCCTACGTCGGGGAGCACCCTGGCTGGTACGACGGCGCTCAAGTGCCAGCTTCCGCTCATGGGCGCCGTCGATCAGGTCGTCTCCGAGGACTCTCAGCCGATGAACACCCAGGACTCTCGTGTCCGGGCCCACCGCGCTGAACGCGGCGTCGCTCGGTTGGGCCGGGGTCCAGCGGGGACCGCAAGGCACTCAGATGCCCGCTCGGCGTTGTCTCACTGGGCGACCCACGACAGATCAAGCGAGGGCGCGAGGCGCGTCTATTGCGCAGCGAGTCGATCAGCCTGACGGCCTTGTGTCCGACGTTGTCGCACGTGTCGGACGTCGGGCTAGCGTGGTGTGTGGCGGATCTCGCGGACGGCGCTGGCGCTCAGTCCTCGTCGCCATGGGTCGTCACGATGTCGTTGCCTGCCGCCCAGGCGGCGATGTCGCGGCGCTCGATGGCGGTGGCCATGAGGTCCGGGAACTGGTCCGGGGTGCAGGCGAAGGTCGGCACCCCGATGGCGGCAAGCGCCGCGGCGTGGTCCGCGTCATAGCTTGGTCGGCCTGAGTCGCTCAAGGCGAGCAGGGCGATCATCGTCGCGCCTCCACCGGTGATGGACGCAGCCCGACGCAGCATCTCCTCGGCGATCCCGCCCTCGTAGAGGTCGCTGATGAGCACGAGGATCGTCTCGTTCGGCGCGGTGATGAGGCTCTCGCAGTAGGCCAGGGCCTGGTTGATGTCGGTGCCGCCGCCGAGCTGGACGCCGAAGAGCACGTCCACCGGGTCGTCGAGCTCCTCGGTCAGGTCGACGACCTGGGTGTCGAAGACGACCAGCCGGGTGGAGACGGACCGGAGGGAGGCCAGCACGGCGCCGAAGACGCTGGAGTAGACGACGGACTCTGCCATCGAGCCCGACTGGTCGATGCAGAGGATGATGTGGCGCTCGACGCGCTGGGCGCGGCGGGCGTGGCCGACCAGCCGCTCCGGGATGACCGTCCGGTGTTCGGGTTGGTAGTGCTTGAGATTCGCGGCGATGGTGCGGTTCCAGTCGATGTCGGACTGCCGCGGCCGGCGCGTACGCACGGCACGGTTCAGGGCCCCAGTGATGGCTTGGACCGTCTCGGCACGGAGGCGCTCCTCCAGCTGGTCGGTCACCGTCCTCACCACCGCGCGGGCCGTCGCCTTCGACCGCTCGGGGATGACCCGGCCGAGGCCGACGAGGGTGCTCACGAGGTTGATGTCCGGCTGGACCGCCTCGAGGAGCTCGGGCTCGAGGAGCAGCTGGGTCAGGCCCAGCCGATCCATGGCGTCGGCCTGCATCACCTGGACGACCGACGAGGGGAAGTAGCCGCGGATGTCGCCGAGCCACCGCGCCACCCGGGGCGCGGATGCGCCAAGCCCACCACGGCGCTCACCGTCGTAGAGCTGACGGAGCGCCTCGTCGCGGCGCAGGTCGTCTGCGCTCAGGCTCGCGGCCTCGCCGATTCCGTCGGCAGCCTCGCCGCCGAGCACGAGCCGCCACCGGGTGAGCCGGTCACGCTGCTCGGTCACGTGGTCACCTCCA
>DASUQN010000269.1:0-10123 GCA_036280515.1 Intrasporangium sp.
CAAGAAGGACGTCAAGCTCGCCAAGCGCCTCAAGAGCGAGCTCGAGTGGGTGCGCTCCAACGCCAAGGGTCGGCAGGCCAAGTCGAAGGCCCGACTGGCTCGCTATGAGGAGATGGCGGCAGAGGCCGAGCGCACGAGGAAGCTCGACTTCGAGGAGATCCAGATCCCGCCCGGCCCCCGGCTCGGCTCGGTCGTCATCGAGGTCAAGAACCTGCGCAAGGGTTTCGGAGACCGGCTGCTCATCGACGACGTCTCCTTCACCCTGCCGCGCAACGGCATTGTCGGGATCATCGGCCCGAACGGTGTCGGCAAGACCACCCTCTTCAAGACCATCGTCGGCATCGAGCAGCCCGACGCGGGTGAGGTGAGGATCGGCGACACGGTCAAGATCTCCTACGTCGACCAGGCGCGGGCGGGCCTCGACCCGAACAAGACGCTGTGGGAGGTCGTCTCCGACGGGCTCGACCACATCAAGGTCGGCAACGTGGAGATCCCTTCGCGCGCCTACGTGTCGCAGTTCGGGTTCAAGGGCCCGGACCAGCAGAAGCCGACCGGCGTGCTCTCGGGTGGGGAACGCAACCGCCTCAACCTCGCGCTCACGCTCAAGCAGGGCGGCAACCTGCTCCTACTCGACGAGCCGACGAACGACCTCGATGTCGAGACCCTGGGGTCGCTCGAGAACGCGCTGCTCGAGTTCCCTGGGTGCGCCGTCGTCATCTCCCACGACCGGTGGTTCCTCGACCGCGTCGCGACCCACATCCTCGCCTACGAGGGCGACGAGGAGAACCCGGCCAAGTGGTACTGGTTCGAGGGCAACTTCGCTGCGTACGAGGACAACAAGATCGAGCGCCTCGGCCCCGAGGCTGCGCGCCCACACCGGGTCACCTACCGCAAGCTGACCCGCGACTGACGGTGGTCACACCGGCGTCACCAGCGTGCGTCGAGTGGCCACGACGTGCGCGGCCTCTGCTGCTTGACCCTCGACGGCGGGTGGGACTCTCGACGGGACGGGTCACCTGACGCGTGCGGGGGAGTGGCCCGCAGCGAGCGTCTCGTCCGTCATTCCTACCCATGCCGTATGCCGCTGGGCTGGCTCCTCGTCGAGTGTGCAGTACGTGCCCCGCACCTTCTGCACACTCGACGGAGGGCTGGGCTCGCCGTCGAGGGACGGTCAGGCCAGGTGCCCGGTCGGGTGGACCGCGTCAACGGTGGCGAGCCACTTCACGAGCGAGGCGACGGCGGCCCGTCCGGCACGGTTGGCTCCGATCGTCGAGGACGACGGGCCGTAGCCGATGAGGTGAACCCGGGGCTCGACGGCGACCTGGGTGCCGTCCATGGCGATGCCGCCGCCACGGGCGCGCAGATGCAGTGGCACCAGATGGTCCAACGCGGCCCGGAACCCGGTGGCCCAGAGGATGACATCGGCTCGGAGGAAGCCACCGTCGGCGAGGCGGACGCCATCGGGCTCGATGGCGGTGAACATCGGCTGTCGCTCGAGGACGCCACGCTCGGCGGCCGCTCTGAGCGCAGGCGTCCAGATGAGTCCGGTGACCGAGACGACGCTCTGCGGTGGCAGTCCCTGACGCACCCTCTCCTCGACGAGCGCGACCGCGTCGTGGCCGGCCTGCGGCGTGAAGTCGTTCTCGCGCCAGACCGGCTGGCGGCGGGTGAACCAGGACGTGGTCGTCACCTGGGAGATCTCGTCGAGCAGCTGCACCGCCGAGATCCCTCCGCCCACGATGATGACGTGCTGTCCCCGGAACTCCTCCGCCGACATGTAGTCGGCGACGTGCAGCTGTCGGCCCCGGAAGCTTGCCTGCCCGGGGTAGATCGGCCAGAACGGCTTGGTCCACGTGCCGGTCGCGTTGATCAGCCCGCGGGCGGCCCAGGTCCCGCGCTGCGACTCGATGAGGAGCCGCCCGTGCGGGTCATCGTCCTCCCGCCGGACTGCAGAGACTCGGACGGGCCGCAGGATGTGCAGGCCGAGCTCCCGCTCGTAGTCGCCGAAGTAGCGCGTGAGGAACTGCGAGCTGGGCTCGCACGGGTCCACGTCGGGCTGCGGGATGCCGGGCAGGTCACTGATGGCGTTCACCGTGGCCATCCGCAGCGACTGCCAGCGGTGTCGCCACGCCCCTCCGGGACCGACCTCGTTGTCGAGCACGACGTACTGCTCCCGCCCATCCGGGGCGCCGCTCGGTGCGAAGCCGCGCCGCCGGAGGTGGTAGGCCGCGGAGAGACCGGCTTGGCCCGCTCCGATGACGAGCACGTCGACGGACGCCGGGGTGGACACGTCCTCAGTGTGTCAGGTCGAGGCGCATGACCGGCCGCGTCGCGCCGGTCCGGCCGACGACCTCGAAACCGGCCGCTGCAAAGGTCGAGGCCGTGCCGTGGTACAGCTCGCTCCCACCAACCCGGGTCGACCGGGCTGCGACGTCGACGGGATGGCCCACGACCGCCGATGCGCCCGACTCCCGGGCCAGCTCGACCGCAGCCTCGAGCAGCTCAGCCGCGATGCCGCGGCGGCGCCAGCCGACCTTCACCACGAAACACGTGATGGCCCAGACTGACTCGTCACCAAGGTCATCGTGCTCCGCCTTGGCCAGGGCGCGCAGCGCACGGTTCCCGGTGACGCGGACGAACGACGGTCGGGGACCGACGCGGACCCAGCCCACGGGGGTTCTGGACCCGGCCCCACTGGGACCGCCGGCCCGGCGCGAAGCGGGCTCAGCGGCATACGCGACCAATCCAATGGGACGCGTTGCTGACTGCACCTGGACGCGAAGCTGGCGCTTGTTGTGTCGGGCCGACCGCTGGTACGAGTCACCGGAGGTGACGAAGTACTGGCACCAGCACCACGACGGATCACCGCGGGTGCCGAAGAGCTCGACCACGTCGTCGAAGCGCTCCGGCGTCACTGGGAGGATCGATACGTCGCTCACGGATCCAGTCTGCCGAGCCATGCGGACTCACCGTGAGAGGCCAACGAGAACGTAGGCCTGGACGGGCTCGTCCTTGCCCTTGAGCTCGAGCGGTCCCAAGGGCTCGGTGACCGCCTCGGGCAGCAGCGCCAGGGTGTCTGCGGTGACGGCGACCCGGCCGACAGGTGCCTGGCCCTCGATGCGGGATGCGATGTTGACGGCGTCGCCGATGACGGTATGCGTCCGGCCGCCCTCGCCGCCGAGCACGCTGACGAGCACGTCGCCCGTGTTGATGCCGACGCGGAACCGCGGCCACCCCGGGTGCTGGGCCGCGATCCGCCCTGTCTCATGCTGGAGCTCCAGACCGGCGAGGGCCGCGCGTCGCGCGTGGTCATCCTGGTCGCCGAGCCGGTTGAAGGTCACCATGAGGGCGTCACCGATGATGCGGTCGACCTGGCCGCCGTGCCGCTTGGCCACGGCGGGAATCGCGACGTTGAAGTACTCGTTGAGCATCTCGGTCACCTCGGCCGGAGTGTGGCTCTCGGAGTAGCTGGTGAAACCCTTGAGGTCGGCAAACAGGATGCTCATCACGCGGCGACCGGCTACGGTCGCCTCGCCGTACAGCCCGGCGAAGCGCTCTTCGTGCCAGGACTGCTGGGCGCCCCAGGCCACCAGGACGAAGGCTGCGAGCAGGAGCAGGTGCCACTCCCACCAGCTGAGGAACCAGTTCGGCGCGATCGTGACGGCAACCATCGCCTCCGCGAGGAGCACGAGGGCGGCGCTCATCGCAGCGGGAAGCAGGCCGCCGCGCCGCCTCCACAGCCGGAAGTAGAACAGCGCCGCGCCGAGGTAGAGCCCCGTGGCACCGATCGCGGCGACGAGCATGGCACCGCTGGCCCGCTCGGGACCGATGCCCTGGTCGAAGGGCGGCAGCCGCCACATCGAGAGCACGGCCCAGACCACCATGAGCGACAGCAGGCCGATCCGCAGCATCCGGGCAGTGCGCAGCGCTCGCGCGTTCCGTTCCGGGGGCACCTCGACCACCGAGGCGGCCGCGAAGACCGAGCCGATGATGATCCCGACCGGCGTGGAGATGTTGAAGCCGGCGCTGGCCGTGGGCAGCAATACGCGGGGGGTGGCCAGCGCGTGCAGGGCGAGGAAACCGGAGGCCGAGAGGAACGAGAGGGACAAATACATGACGCGGACGTCTCCCCGGCGTGTTGCCGCTGATCCCGTGCCGTAGGCGGCGATCGCGCTGAGGACGGCCGCGGCGAGGACGAGCCAGAAGTGGGCCGGGTCGTGCTCGTACTTCGAGTCCAGAGCGGGTCGGCTGCGCAGCATCACGAGGCCGACGAGCGGGATCGCGAGCAGGAGCGCGCCGACGACCGGCCCGATCCTCGTGCGTGCGGGAGCCGGGGCAGGGGTCGGAATGGTCTCGGCCAAGGTCACCTCCCTGCGGGGGCAGGGGAGAGGGCGAGGTACCGATGCACCTCCGATACGACGACGGAACCCTCACCCACGGCTGAGGCGACCCGCTTCACGGAGTCGCTCCTGACGTCCCCGACGGCGAAGAGGCCCGGCACGCTGGACTCGTGTGGCAGAGGCGGCCGGGGCAGGGTCCAGCCGGTGTCGTCGACGCCGGCACCGGTGACCACGAAGCCCCATTTGTCGCGGAGGACCGCGTCCGGAAGCCAGTCGGTGTGTGGTGCCGCGCCGATCATCACGAAGAGGCCGTCGGCGGGGAGGCTGCGCTGTTCACCCGACGTGCGGTCGGACACCACCACGTGGCTCAGCCAGCCCTCGCCGCCGCCCCCCACGACGTCGGCGTTGGGGACCACGGTGATGTCGGGGCTCGAGTCGATCTCGTCGATGAGGTACTGCGACATCGACGAGGAGAGGTCCGGCGTGCGCACGACGATGGTGACGTCCGCTGCGTACCGGTGCAGGTGCAGCGCGGCCTGACCGGCGGAGTTGCCGCCCCCGACGATGACGGCGTGAGCGCCGGTCAAGCCGTGCGCCTCGGACACGTTGGCGCCGTAGTAGACGCCCGAGCCGGCCAGGTCCTCGAGCGAGGGGACGCCGAGTCGGCGGTAGGCGACGCCGCTCGCGAGGATGACGGACTTGGCGTTCACGCTGCCCGCATCTCCGACGTCCACTCGGAAACCACTGCCCTGTGGGTCGCGGGCCGCGAGACCGGTCACTCGTCGGGTGAGCACGAACCTGGCCCCGAAGACCCAGGCCTGCTGGAACCCGCGCTGCGCCAGCTCGGCGCCGCTGAGGCCCCTCGAGAAGCCGAGGTAGTTGCGGATGAGCGAGCTCGTTCCCGCCTGCCCGCCGAGCGCGTGTTCCTCGAGGCAGAGCACCGTCAGTCCCTCGGACGAGCCGTACACGGCTGCGGCCAGGCCCGCCGGTCCGGCGCCGACGACGACCACGTCGACATCGCGGTCCGCCGGCTCGAGGTCGGTGCGGATGCCCCACGCGGTGCAGATCTCCGCGTCGGTCGGGTCCACGAGCACCTTGCCGCCCAGCGAGGCGAGCCACACCACAAGAGGTCCGGTCGCCTCTTCGGGATCCGGACCGTCGATCTCATCCAGGACCCGCTCGGCCTGGGGCGTTCCCCGATCGAGATAGGCGTGCGGGATCCCGTTGCGGCTCAGCAGGCTGCGCACCTCGTGTCCTCGGCTGCTCCGGGCGGCCCCCACGACGACGACCTCGCGTCTGCCGTCGATGACGGTGCGCGACCAGGCCTGGACGAACTCGGCCACGGTCCGGTGGAACAGCTCGTCGGGTGACGTCCACGGCTTGAGGACGTAGTAGTTGATCTCGCCGTGCGCCATGGCCTTGAGGATCGCGTCGGCGGTGCGACGGTCCGCCCAGGCGCCCCACGGCACGAGCAGCGCGCGACCTGCGTCGGGATGGAGTGCGCGGACCTTGCCGAGCAGCTCCGTGCCTGGCACGTCCTCCAGCCACGGGTCGGCCAGGACGAGCGCAACCGGGTCGCCCTGGTCGGCCGCCTTCTCGAGCGTCATCAGGGCAGCGCGGCCGTCCGACTCGCCGCGAACGCGAAAGTCGATCCCGTACCGCCGCGACAGTTCCTGCTCGATTCGCGAAAGGCTCTCGGGGTCCGGGTCGACGGCGAGGAGGAGGGGTCGGGTCATGTCGACTCCTGTCGGTCCCTGGAGGATCAGGGGTGCTGGATGTGGGTTGATCACCACCCCCACTGACGACGGTACGCTCGCGCGGCGGTCAGGTCCTCCAGTTTCGGGGAGTTGGGCGGTCAGGCGATGAGGGGAGTGCGGGGCGCCTGCGTCGACCGACTGCCGAGGGCGCGCCGCCACGCCGTGGCGAGGCGACGCCCGACCTCGTCGGCCTCGTCGGCGGGCACGCTGAAAGGAATGCGCACGAATCGGTCCATGCCGCCGTCCGTTCCGAACTGGGTTCCGCGGGCCAACCGGACCCCGGCCGACTCCGCGACTCGTGACAGCGCATCGCCGCGGTCGACCGGCAGCTCGCACCACAGGTTGAGGCCGCCGGGCGGCACGGAGAAGCGCCAGTCCGGAACGTGCACTCGAAGGGAGTCCACCATCGCGTCGCGCCGTCTGCGTGCCTGTGCGCGCCGTTCGTCGAGAAGTGGCTCGCCGGCCCGCAACAGCTCGATGAGCACGAGCTGCTCGAGCACCGCCGTGCCGAGGTCGAGGCTGTGTCGTGCCTCGAGGATCGGCGAGGCGAGGGCGTGGGGGGCCCGGACCCACCCGACTCGAAGTCCGCCCCACCAGGCCTTGCCGGAGCTGCCGAGGGTGAGTGCCCCGGGCGAGCTCGCGGCGAAGGGAGCCGGCGGGCGGGCGTCCAGACCGAGCTCGACGAAGGTCTCGTCGATGATGGGGACGGTCCTGGTCCGCCGCAGGACCTCGGCGACGCTCGCGCGCTCGTCGGCCGACATGAGGCGTCCGGTCGGGTTCTGGAAGTCAGGGACGAGATAGGCCATTCGGGCGCCCGCCTGCCTCAGGGTGAGCTCCAGGTGCTCCGGGTCCCACCCCAGCGGGTCGATGGGGAAGGGCACCGGCCGCAGCCCCGAGCGCCGCACTCCCACGATCGCGTTGGGGTACGTGGGAGTCTCGAGCAGGACTCGGTCACCGGGATCGAGGGCGGCCCGGAGCACCGCCGAAAGGGCGGCGTGGGCACCGGATGTGACGATGACGTCACCCGGGTCGGTCGGCAGGCCACGGCCCTCGTACCAGTCCGCCAGCGCCCGGCGCAGCTCGGGCAGCCCTCGGGGGTGGTAGCCCGGCGTGGTCAGATGTCGGGGCAGGTGCTCGAGGGCGCGCTCGTAGGCTCCGGTGAGGCCTGGGGCAGCGGGCAGCACCGCGTACGTGAGGTCGATGACGTCCTCGGGGAGGTCGGTGGGCACGAGACCGGCCCCGGACAGGGCCAGCCCGGACCGGTCCTCGGGGATGGCGGTCACGCTGCCGGACCCCCGTCGCGTCATGACGAAGCCGTCCTCGCGCAGCAGGTCGAGGGCAGCCCCGACCGTCGTCCGGCTGAGCCCGAGCTCTGACATCAGCGCCCGCTCGCTGGGCAGGCGCGTGTCGACAAGGATCCGCCCGTCGGAGACCAGCCTTCGGATCCCGGTGGCAAGGCTGCGATAGGCAGGTCGCTCGAGCGGGGTCGGCCCGAGCAGTTGCGCCACATTGCGGGCGGAGATGGTACGCACAGGGTCCAGTATCTCAGAACTGGCCATGGAAAAGCAGTCCACTTGCCCGGCAGCATGGACGCATGCGCCGCTCCGTCCCCCTGCTCAACCTTTCGCCCCGTGACCAGTTGCGTGCCGGCAAGCTGCCGCGACGGGTCGTCCAGCTGCTCATCGGCCTGATCCTCTATGGCGTCTCGATGGCCATGATGCTGCGCGCCACGCTGGGCCTGGATCCGTGGGACGTCTTCCATGCCGGGGTGACGGGTCGCGTGCCCCTCACCTTCGGCCAGGTGACCATCGTCGTCGGCGCGCTGGTGCTCCTGCTGTGGATCCCGCTCCGGCAGTGGCCCGGACTCGGCACCATCGCGAACGTCGTCGTCATCGGCCTCGCGGTGGACGCCGCCCTCGCCGTGATCGACTCGCCCACGGGTCTCCCGGCCCAGCTGGCGCTGTTGCTTGCCGGGCTCGTCCTCAACGGGCTCGCCGGCGGACTGTACATCGGCAGCCAGCTCGGGCCCGGCCCGCGCGACGGGCTCATGACCGGGCTTGCCCTGCGGACCGGTCTCAGCATCCGCCTGGTGCGGACCGGATTGGAGCTCACGGTCCTGGCAGCCGGCTGGCTGCTCGGTGGCCCGGTGGGGCTCGGCACCGTTCTCTACGCCATGACGATCGGTCCCCTCGTCCAGTTCTTCCTGCCCCGCGTCACGGTCTCCCTCGAGGCCCCGCGGGAACGACAGGCCGCCGTCTCTCCCGTGACCGCTGCGTGACCCTACGATCGGGGCATGCGTCTCGGACTGCAGGTCTCGCACTTCAGCTGGCCGGGTAGCCCGGCGTCCATCGGACCGACATTCGGCCGGATCGCCCGGGACGCAGAGTCCGCCGGTATGGCGTCGCTCTGGGTCATGGACCACTTCTTCCAGATCCGCGGGATCGGGCCGCCGGAGCTCGAGATGCTCGAGGGCTACACCGCGCTCGCCTTTGCCGCCGGACAGACCTCGAGGATCGAGCTCGGCACCCTCGTGACCGGCGTGACGTACCGCCATCCCGGCATCCTCGCCAAGACGGTGACCACTCTCGACGTCCTGTCAGGCGGTCGCGCCTGGCTCGGGATCGGCGCAGCGTGGAATGAGCACGAGCACCGCGGTTTGGGTGTCCCCTTCCCGCCGGTGCGCGAGCGCTTCGAGCGGCTCGAGGAGACGCTGCAGATCGTGCTGCAAATGTGGTCCGGGGACGAGGGCCCGTACCGGGGCTCGCACTACTCGCTCGACCGGACCCTCAACAGTCCGCAAGCCATCCGCCACCCTCATCCGCCGATCCTCATCGGGGGGATGGGGGAGAAGAAGACACTGCGGCTGGTCGCCACGTACGCGGATGCCTCCAACTTCTTCGACATCGGCCCGAAGCGCCTGGAGGCCACGTGCGAGGTCCTCCGCCGCCACTGCGCCGACGTGGGTCGGGACTACGACGCCATCACGAAGACGGTCCTGACGCGGCTGAGCCTGTCCGAATCGGGCAGACCGGCCCCCTCGGGAGAGCCGACCATGTCGGTCGC
This sequence comes from Intrasporangium sp., assembly GCA_036280515.1. GTDB lineage: Bacteria > Actinomycetota > Actinomycetes > Actinomycetales > Dermatophilaceae > Intrasporangium. Next base: position 9,161 of record DASUQN010000269.1, read on the forward strand.
GGCCGCCGTCGACAAGCTCGGGGCGCTCGCCGGCGCCGGCATGGACGACGCGATCCTTGGCATGGGCAACCAGACCGATCCCGACGCCTACCCGCTCGTTGCCGAGGTCGCCCGTCAGGTCGCCGGGATCACCGCCGCCGATCGCTGAGGACCGCCGAGCGGCCACGAGTCGAGAACCCGGCACGTCCCGTTGCCCCACCAGGCGAGATCGAGCCGCTCCGCCCTGCAACGGGCCGGCACGAGCGATCCCAGCAGGCGACGGGTCGACTCGACGGTCACGCCGTCGGAGCGCGCGTCCAGTGTCAGGTGCGGCCGGACGTCGGGGAACGCCCCGCCGTAGGGCGGGCACGACGGGAAGGCCGTGAACAGCTCGGCGGTCAGCGAGCGAAAGGGCTCGACAGGGTCGGGGACGAGGTGGATCACACCGTTGGGGAAGACGTCGAACTGCTCGAGGCGGTAGTCGAACTCACCCACGGCGCAAGCGATCTCGTCGATGGTGGATCGGACCCGGCCATCGATGTCCGCGGGCGGCAGGAAGGGCCCCAGCACCGTGATGTGCGCATGGACGAAGGCGGGGTCCGCCGAGACGAAGTCCGGGTCGTAGTGGTCGTGCCGTTGCCGTACGAAGGGCTCGAGCTCGGGAACGGGGACCTGCAGGACGGCGTGGGCACCGGTCACGAACGCGAACCGACGAGTCGCAGGGCCAGCGCGGCGTTGGTCGCGCCGATCTCTGCGGGCGTGCGTTTGATTGCGGGTGAGTACCACCGGGCCACGTCGACCGCCATCGACGACAGGGCGAGGGCGGTGTCACCGATGTCTGCGACCTCGAAGACGCCATCCGAGACACCGCACTCGAGGACCTGCTGGAGCACGGCGTCGATGTCCTTGCGCAGGGCCAGCACCTCGGCCCGGTGCTCGGGCGTCAGGTGCTGGTGCTCGTACTGGACGACCTTGGCGAGCTGG
>DASUQN010000270.1:0-11968 GCA_036280515.1 Intrasporangium sp.
ACGCGGCGCCAGGTCGGCCAGCGGGTGCTTGCCCTGCATGAACCGGACCCCTTCGGCGTCGACGAGGAACGCTCCCTCGCCCCGCACCGCCTCGGAGATGAGCGGCTGCTGGCCCGACGACCCTTCACCGAGATAGAGCACGGTCGGGTGGAACTGGACGAACTCCAGGTCGGCCAGCTCCGCGCCGGCGCGCAGCGCGGCCGCCATGCCGTCGCCGGTCGCGACGGCCGGGTTGGTGGTCGAGGCGTAGATCTGGCCGAGCCCGCCGGTCGCGAGCACGACGGCCCGGGCATGCGCGGCCCCCACCCCGTCGACCTGGCCCTCACCGATGACGTGCAGCGTCACCCCACACACGCCACCGTCGGCGTTCGACAGCAGGTCGACGACGAGGGCGTGCTCGATGATCTCGATGCCGGGATCGTCCCGGACCCGGTTGAGCGCCGTGATGAGCGCCCGGCTGATCTCGCGGCCGGTGGCGTCTCCGCCGGCATGGAGGATCCGGTCCCGGTGGTGCCCGCCCTCACGGGTGAGGGAGATCTTGCCGGTCTCCCCTCGGTCGAAGTCGGCACCGATGGCGATGAGGTCCCAGACCGCGTCGATGCCCTCGTTGACCAGGGTGCGCACCGCCTCGACGTCGCAGAGGCCGACGCCCGCGACGAGAGTGTCGTGGATGTGCTCCTCCGGGCTGTCGTCGGGCGACATCACCGCGGCGATGCCGCCCTGGGCCCACGCGGTCGAGCCCTCGTCGAGGACCGTCTTGGTGACGAGCAGGACCCGGGCAACGCGACGTCTGAGGCGGAGCGCGGTCGTCAGGCCGGCGATGCCCGACCCGACCACGATGACGTCGGCCGTGGCCGTCCAGCCGGGGGCCGCTGCCCGGAGACGCCGCGGGATGGTGATGCCGCTCGCGCTCATCCGCGCCCTCTCGTGGTGCGTCACGCCCCATACCGTATGCCGCTGGGCCGGCTCCCGCTCGGACCGCTCGCTCCCAGCCCTCCCGCCCTCGACCCCGCAGGCACGTTGGGCGTCAGGTGCCCGGCTGGCCGTCGGGGCGGTCTGCCGAGAAGATCTCGAGCGCTCCACCGCCCGGGCCCACGAGGACCGGCAGGTTGTCGATGAGACGCGTCGTGCCGACCCTGGCGGCCACGGCGAGCAACGCCTCACCGCGGTACCACTCCGGCACGTCCGCGAGGGTCTCCGGGTGCACGAGGACGAGGTAGTCGGCGAGCACGAGCGGCTCGCGGACGAGGACCTCGCGAGCGGCGCGCCGGATCGCGGACGGTCCCTCGGCGGCGGCAGCGGTCCCGGCGCGCAGTGCGGCCGACAGCGCGAGTGCGATCTCACGGTCCGACTCGGTGAGGTACGTGTTGCGGCTCGACATCGCCAGTCCGTCGGGCTCGCGCACCGTCGGAACCGCGACGACGCGAACCGGGAAGTCGAGGTCGCGCACCATCCGGCGGATGAGCACCAGCTGTTGGGCGTCCTTCTGGCCGAAGTAGGCCGACGTGCACCGGGTCAGGTGCATCAGCTTGGCGACCACGGTGAGCACGCCGTCGAAATGCCCCGGCCGGGCCTGCCCCTCGAGGACGTCGCCGAGCGGACCGGCCGAGATGCGCACGCCCGGGTCACCGTCCGGGTAGATGACGTCGGGCGTCGGCGCGAAGACGAGGTCGACGCCCGCCTCGGTGCAGATGGCCAGGTCGGCGTCGAAGGTGCGGGGATATCGGGACAGGTCCTCCTTGGGCCCGAACTGGAGCGGGTTGAGGAAGATCGTGACGACGACGTGGGCGTGCGTCTCGCGGGCCCGGCGGATCAGCGTGGCGTGGCCGTCGTGCAGGGCACCCATCGTCATGACCACGGCGACGTCGCCGTCGTCGAGGGCAGCACGCGCCTCGCGTAGCTCCTCCCGCGTGCGAGCGACAACGGGCGCGGCCGGCGAGACCGGCGAGACCGGCGCGGCTGGCGCAGCGGGCTCGACCGGCGCGACTCCGGCTGAGACGGTGGGCGTCGGCACCTGCCCGGGGGGCTCCGTGGTCACGAGTTGTCCTCCTCGTCGGCGAGCAGTTCGAGCAGTGCATCCGCGGCGGACGCCTTGAGGCGGCCGCTCAGCAGGGCCCGCTGCGCGGTGGCCCGGGCGAGCGCGAGGTAGGTCGGCCGGATGTCCGGGGCCACCTCGCGGAGCAGCGCCACGTGCCCGGCAACGGTACCGGCATCTCCTCGCGCCACGGGGCCGGTGAGTGCGACGTCACCTTGCTGGAGCGTGTTGGCCAGCGCCGCGGACAGGAGCGGCTCGAGCACTCGGGACGGCTCTTCGATGCCAGCGTCACGCAGCAGCTCCATGGCCTGACTGACGAGGGTCACGAGGTGGTTGGCGCCGTGTGCGAGGGCGGCGTGGTAGGTGAGCCGCTCCTCCTCCGGGACCCAGACCGGGTCACCGCCCATCTCGATGACGAGGGCCTCGGCGAGGGGCCGCGCCATGTCCACGGTCGTCACGCCGAAGCAGCAGTCCTGGAGTCGCTCGAGATCGACGTCGGTCCCCGTGAAGGTCATGGCGGGATGCAGGGCGAGCGGCACGAGGTCGCTGCCGATGGCGGACTCGAAGACCGAGATCCCGTAGGCACCTGACGTGTGCATGACGAGCTGGCCGGCGGTGAAGGTGCCGGTCGTCGCGAGCCCGGCGATGAGCTCGGCCAGCACGTCGTCCGGGATGGCGAGCACGACGAGGTGGGCGCCGCTGACGACGTCGGGGATGGGCTTGACCGGCACGCCGGGAAGGAGCGTGGCGGCTCGCTCGCGGCTGACCTCGCTCACCGCAGAGACGCCGGTGACGTGGTGCCCCGCACGGGTCAGCGCGGCGCCCAGCACGGCGCCGACGCGCCCCGCCCCGACGATGCCGACGTCGAACCGCGCGGGACGCTCGTGCGGAGTGCTCATCAACTTCACCGTATCCCCTACAGTCCGTCCTCGTGGATCCCATTCCTTGGCGCGAGGCCTGGCACACCGCGCTGTATGCCGCTGGGCTGGGTTTCTACGTCACGCGGGGTGGGCCCGCGGCGCACTTCACCACGGCCACGCACGGCGTGACCGGAGCGGTCCTCGCCGATGCCCTCCTGCGCCTCTGGGGCCGGTCGCACGAGGGCCCGCCGAAGGTCGTGGTTGACATCGGCGCCGGGCGCGGCGAGCTGCTGACCCATCTCCTGTCAGTCGAGAGCGCAGTTGGGGTGGAGGTCGTCGAGCGGCCTGAAGGGCTCGACCCACGCATCGGGTGGGTCCGGTCACCGGGAGGCGCGCTGCTGCCGGACGAGCTGCACGGGCTGCAGGATGCGCTCGTCATCGCACACGAGTGGCTCGACGTGGTCCCCTGCACGATCGCCGAGGTCGATGACCGGGGACGACTGCGCGAGGTCCTCGTCGACCCCGCAACCGGGGAGGAGCAGCTCGGCAACGACCTGGGTCCGGAGGATGCCGAGTGGGCCGCAGTCCACTGGCCCCACACTGGGCCGGGTGAGCGGGTCGAGGTCGGCTGCACCCGTGACGCGGCCTGGGCCGACCTCGTCAGCCGGGTCGACTCGGGCCTGCTCGTCACCGTCGACTACGGGCACATCAGGGCGACCCGGCCCCGGGCGGGCACGCTCACGGCCTACCGTGCCGGCAGCCTCGTGACCCCGGTCCCGGACGGCAGCTGCGACCTCACCGCCCACGTGGCCATGGACTCCCTCGACGCCGACGAGCTGGTGCACCAGCGAGATGTCCTGCGGGGGCTCGGTGCTCGGGCCACCGGCCCCGAGCACGCCCGCGCCAGCGACGACCCCATGGCCTACCTCCGCGCTCTCGAGCGCGCCTCCGCCGAGGCGGAGCTGATCCGTCCCGGCGGGTTCGGAGACTTCTGGTGGGCAGTGAAGCACGTCGAAGGCGCCGACGTACCCTGAGGCCATGCGTCGGCTCGTCCTTCTCCTCCTCACCATCGGCCTCACCCTTGCCGTTCCGGCGACGGCGAGCGCCCACGACGTGCTCGAGAAGACCACACCGGCGGACGGCACCACGGTGCAGCAGCTGCCCGGCGACGTCGCCCTCGTCTTCAGTGACCAGCCCCTCGAGATCGGGCTCCAGGTCGTCATCACCGGACCAACGGGCGACGTGGCTGAGGGCCTGGCGACGATCCAGGGGCGCGAGGTCCGGCAGGCCATCTCGTCGGCCGCGACCGCCGGGGAGTACACCGTGGCTTACCGGGTCACCTCCGACGACGGCCACCCGGTCTCCGGCTCGTTCCGCTTCTTTGCGATGACCGGGCTCGATGGGTCGACCGCGACGGCCGGCCCCTCGGTCGCGGCCCCCCAGGTGGAGGACCCTGCGGTGGAGAGCGCAAAGGACTCGCAGTTCGTGCCGGTGGTCCTCACGGCCGCGGGGACCGTCATCGCCCTCGGACTGCTCGTATTCGTCCTGCTGAAGAGCCGGCGCAGGACACCGATTTCCTGAGGTGGACGTCATGGTCGAGCAGAGCCAGTGGATGCAGATCGTCGAGGCCAACCCGGCCCACTCGACCTGGTTCGTCAAGCGATTCCGCGACATGGCGGCAGCCGGCCAGGACATCGACGGGGAGGCCCGCCTCGTCGACGCCATGGCGCCCCGCCGGTCTCGCATCCTCGACGCCGGCTGTGGCTCGGGCCGGGTCGGAGGAGCGCTGGCCCGTGCCGGGCACGACGTCGTCGGGGTCGACGTCGACCCCGTGCTCATCGAGGCTGCGATCGAGGACCACCCGGGACCCCAGTGGCTCGTGGGTGACCTGGCTGAGCTGGACCTGGCTGCCCAGGGGGTGGCCGCCGACTTCGAGGTCGTGGTCGCTGCCGGCAACGTCATGCCGTTCCTGGCACCGAGCACCCGTCGCGACGTGCTCCAGCGACTGCGCAGCCACGTGGCGGAGCGCGGCCGGATCGTCGTCGGCTTCGGTGCAGGACGCGGCTACGACTTCGGCGACTTCCTCGACGACGCGCGGGCCTCCGGCCTCGAGCCCGACCTGCTCCTCGCCGGCTGGGACCTCCGACCACTCCGAGACGACTCCGACTTCCTCGTCGCGATCCTCCGCCCGGCCTGAGAGCCCTCGATCCCACCGCACCGCCCCGGCCCACCACGGCATAGTCTCGACCCATGACCGAGACGACCACGTCGCCACGCTCGCCGCGCCAACGCGCCCTGACCGTGGGGGTCGGCGCCGGGAGTCTGGCGACGGCCGACATGGTCCTCAACATCGGGCCGCAGCACCCGGCGACCCACGGTGTGCTCCGACTGCGGATCGTCGTCGACGGCGAGCGCATCGTCAACGCCGAGCCGATCATCGGCTACATGCACCGTGGAGCGGAGAAGCTCTTCGAGGTCCGCGACTACCGCCAGATCCTCGTCCTGGCCAACCGGCACGACTGGCTCAGCGCCTTCTCCAACGAGCTGGGCGTGGTCCTCGGCATCGAGCACATGCTCGGCATGGAGGTTCCCGAGCGGGCCGTCTGGGCGCGCACCGCGCTGGCCGAGCTCAACCGGGTGCTCAACCACCTGATGTTCCTCGGCAGCTATCCCCTCGAGCTCGGCGCGATCACCCCCGTCTTCTACGCCTTCCGCGAGCGCGAGGAGCTCCAAGCCGTGCTCGAGGAAGTGTCGGGCGGTCGGATGCACTACATGTTCAACCGCGTCGGCGGCCTCAAGGAGGACCTGCCTGCCGGCTGGATGGGACGCGTCGACAAGGCCATCGTCAACGTCCGCAAGCGGCTGCCCTCGCTCGAGCACCTCATCGTCGGCAACGAGATCCTCGAGGCGCGTACCCGCGGTGTCGGGTTGCTGCCGCGTGAGACCGCCTTGGCCTTCGGCGTCTCCGGCCCCATCGCGCGTGCGAGCGGGATCGACGTCGACCTGCGCCGGGACACCCCGTACCTCGCCTACGGTGAGCTCTTCGCCAAGGGCGGCCCCGGGCGGGTCGTGACGCGGCAAGCCGGTGACTGCCTCGCCCGCCTCGAGGTGCTGCTCGAGCAGACCCGCGTGAGCCTCGACCTGGCCGAGGCGTGCCTCGACCAGTTGATCCAGCTCAAACCGGGCCCGATCAACGTCAGGCTGCCCAAGGTCCTCAAGGTGCCCGAGGGGCAGATCTACACCGCGACCGAGAACCCGCTCGGCTTCAACGGGTACTTCCTCGTCTCCCGGGGCGAGAAGACGCCGTGGCGGCTCAAGCTCCGATCGGCGTCGTTCAACAACATCTCCGTGCTCACGGAGATGCTGCCGGGCCAGCTCATCTCCGACATGGTGGCCATCCTCGGCTCGATGTTCTTCGTCGTCGGCGACGTCGACAAATGAGATCTCGTATGCCGCTGGGCTCGCTCTCGCGCGCCGGCGCCCTCCGTGCCGCCGCAGTTGTCCTCATCACCGCCAGCGTCTGGGCGGCTGCGGCATGTTCGGAGGAGGACGTCGTCGACACCATCCCGCCGCCCCGACCCAACCGGACCACGACCAGCGACGGCACGACGGGCACACCCGCGACCACGACGGCCACCACGACAACGACGTCCGCGACGACCGGATCGCCCTGACCCGTCTCCCCTCGTCACATGGGCGGGACACCGAGCAGCAGCGTCTTGCCCGATACGACGTCGAGGACGACCCGGTCACCGAGCGGCTCGGCCAGCCGCAGGGTGCTCGGGGTCAGGAGGTACTGCATCGTGCAGATCGTGCCCGGGTCGGGCGGGGTATGCGTGGCCCCGACCACCACGAGGTCGTCGAACCCGACGGCGTGACCCGTCAGGTCGCTGTCGCAGGCACCGTGACCGATCCGCACGGTGATGGTCGCACCTGAGACGGCATCGAGGGAGTCGGCAGGACTGAACTCGGCCGGGGCGGGCGGCAGGCCGGCCAGCGGCTCCGGCGCAGCCGGCCGGTCCAGTGGTCCGGGCGCCGTCGCGACGACGACGATCGGACGTGACATCCCGTCCACCGTGAAGGACCAGGCCGGGACGGTCGCGTCGCCCTCGTTGGTCTGGACCCGCGTCGTCGTGAGCGTGGCCCTGTTCAGCGTGAGCCGGCATTCGTCGGCAGGCCCGCCAGAGCAGTCACCCTTGGGGCCCTCGAGGGCCCGCGCCACGGCCTCACGCGGTCCGATGAGGTCGACGGGCCGCTCCGACCCATCAGGAAGGGTCATTCGGGACACGCCGACCTGGTCGTCCGGGACACCGGACCCGAACTCGACCCTGCCGGCGAGCCAGGCGACCTTCTGGGCGTCCGTCTCGAAGGCGAGGTCTGCCCAGGGCGAGAGAAGCACCAGGCCACCCGCGGCCTCCGGCCGGCCGGATGCGCGGAAGGCGTCTGCCACGACCTTGGCCCGGTCTGCGAAGGCCTGCGGAGCCGACGCACTCGGGAGGGTGGTCGCCGGTTGGCCACGCGTATCCGGCACTGTGCCCGTGATTGAGTCGGTGGACGTCGCAGTGGCTGTCCCGGTCGTGGGGCCGCCGATCCCCGGCGCCTGGACCTCACCGCACGCGGCAAGCGTCAGGACCAGCGGGGTGAGCGCGGCGAGGACGAGGGCGCGTGGACCGCAACCGCGGGTCTTGGCCTCCATACCGATGAGACCCCGTGACCACGGCGATCGTTGCATCAGCGGTCCTCGGCGTAGCCGTTCAGCTCGTCGAGATCCCCCTCGTCGCCCTCGTCACGTGGACGGATGCGGCACCATCGCTGCACCACCAGGCCCGCTATGGCGAGGGCGACGGCGACCAGGGCGTGGAGTACGAAGGGCCACATGCGGCTGCGCTGGGACTCGATGTCGGCGTCAGGCAGGAGCACGAGGAGGAGCGCCGTGTACCACCCGGTCAGGGCCGCTCCGGTCAGGGCCGCGGCCTGTCCCAGGACGAGCGTGCGGGCGGCCCGGAGAGGGGTCATGGTCGCGCCGCTGACCCCGTCCCTGAACTTGCGCACCTGCCATCCGGCGACGAGGATCCCCCCGCCGAGGAAGAGCATCGCCGCGGCACCGATCCAACCCGGGTCAGGAACGCTCCGGCTGTTGCCCTCGACCCAGCGCATGACGAGCCACGCCAGGACGAGGACGGCGACGCCCGTGAGGACGAGCGTCGACGCGCGGATGCCGGTGTGCGGCTTCACAGTTGCCCCCATTCAGGCCCGGGCCGTACGCCCGAGCGATCAAGTCGGTCAAGCAGTTCGCCAATCGGCCGGATGCCACTCTCTCCCGGCCCCACTCTGACGCGCGCCTCCGGCTCGGCCCGGGCCCAGGGCACGAGCACGAACGCACGCTCGGTGGCGCGCGGATGCGGCAGCGTCAGTCTGTCGTCGTCGCTGACGACCTCCTGAACCGAGCCAGGGGTGCCGAACTGGACGAGGTCGAGGTCGAGCGTCCGTGCACCCCACCGGACCTCGCGGGTGCGGCCGTGCGTGTGCTCGATGCCGTGGAGCGCCTGGAGCAGCTCCGCCGGATCGAGGGTCGTCCGGCCCACAACGACGGCGTTGAGGTAGGGCGGCTGCTCCGGCCCACCCACCGGGTCGGTCTCGACGATGGGCGACACCGACGTGACGGTGAAGCCGGACAGCGCACGGAGGGCGTCGACGGCGAGCGAGAGCGTGCGCCCGCGGTCACCGAGATTCGACCCGAGCGCGATGACCGCTCGTGGCCCGTTGCTGCGACGGATGCGCACCTCGACGTCGGTGAACGGGTGGCCCACAGGAGCCTCGGGCTTGTGCACGACCACCTCGACGGCGTCGACGAGTGGGAAGCCGAGCACGTCGTCGGCGATGAGCTCGGCGAGCCGCTCGATGAGGTCGAGGGACGGTCCCGTGATCCGCGCCACCACTGCCGCGGCGACCTCGGCGTAGTTGACCGTTGCCGACAGGTCGTCGGTCCGGCCCGCCCTCGACAGGTCGAGGCTCAGGTGCACGTCGACGACGAACGTCTGGCCGTCCCGCTTCTCGGCGTCGAGAACCCCGTGGAAGCCGCGGGCGGACACGCCCTTGAGGACGATCTGGTCGATCACCAAGCCCCCTTGTCAGCCACGTGGTGGTCGAGGGCCGCCCTGACCACGGCGAGGACCCGCGCGGTCGACTCGACGTCATGGACGCGGACGCACCAGAGGCCGGCCATGGCCGCCATGACCGAGGTCGCGGTGGTCTCGAGGTCACGCTCGGCTGGGGGCCGCGGCGCCTCGCCCGCTCCCCTGCCGAGCCGCCCGAGGAAGGCCTTGCGCGATGCACCGAGAAGGATGGGGTGTCCCAGCTCGTGCAGCTCGGGCAGAGCCGCCATGAGCGACCAGTTGTGATCCGCCGTCTTGGAGAAGCCGAGACCGGGGTCGAGCACGAGGACGTCCTCACTCAGCCCGGCACCCAGCAGCTCGTCCCGACGGGAGGCGAGCTCACGGCATACGTCCGCCATGACGTCGTCGTAGACGGCGAGAGACTGCATGTCGGCGCTGTGACCGCGCCAGTGCATGGCGACGTAGGGAACCCCTGCCTCGATGACGAGCGGGACCATCTCCGGGTCGGCAAGTCCGCCGGAGACGTCGTTGACGACACTGGCGCCGGCGTCGAGCGCGGCGGCTGCGACCGAGGCGCGCATGGTGTCGATCGACACGACCGCGTCCCGCTCGGCGAGGTCGCGCACGACCGGGAGCACCCGCCGCAGCTCCTCCTCGACGGAGGGCCGGTCGGCACCGGGCCGGGTCGACTCGCCACCGACGTCGATGATGTCCGCTCCGGCGGCCAGCACGTCGCGTCCGCGGGCGAGGGCGGCCTCCGGCTCGAACCAGACGCCACCGTCGGAGAACGAGTCCGGCGTGACGTTGACGACGCCCATGACGAGGGTCCGGTCGCGCTCGGCGACCAGGGCTGCGGCCTTTGACCGCGCCACCGCACGGGTCACTTGTTGCCCTCGAGCATGAGTGCCATGGCCTCCGCTCGAGTGGCGGGGTCACGCAGCTGACCGCGCACGGCCGACGTGATCGTGGACGCCCCCGGCTTGCGGATCCCGCGCATCGACATGCACAGGTGCTCGGCCTGGACCACGACGATGACCCCCTGCACATGGAGGTGCTGGACGAGGGCGTCGGCGATCTGTGTGGTGAGGCGTTCCTGGACCTGCGGGCGCCGGGCAAAGACCTCGACGAGCCGCGCCAGCTTGGACAATCCGGTCACCCGGCCGTCCTTGCTCGGGACGTAGCCGATGTGGGCGACCCCGTGGAACGGCACGAGGTGGTGCTCGCACGTGGAGTACAGCTCGATGTCGCGGACGATGATCAGCTCGTCGTGGTCGATCTCGAAGGTCTTGCTGAGCACGTGCTCGGCTGTCATGTCGAGGCCGGCGAACATCTCGGCATAGGAGCGCGCGACGCGTCGGGGCGTGTCGACGAGGCCCTCGCGGTCCGGGTCCTCACCGATGGCGAGCAGCAGCTCCCGGACGGCGGCCGCCGCCCTCGCCACGTCGACCGACACGGATCACGCCTTCTCGTCGGGGTTGACGGGCTTGTCGTCCGGCACCTCGATGACCTCGACCGCCGGGTGCTCCTCGGCGAGCGGGTGGGCACCGACCGAGGCGGCCTCGTCGATCTTCTCCTCGACGCTTGGATCCGGGGCCGCCGGGGGCGGGAGGTGGCCGTTCTGCTGGGCGGCCAGCTCCGCCGGCGTGAGCACCGGTGGGCGGTCGCCGGGCAGGCGCGTCTGCGAGGACAGCCATGTCGGTCGGGCAGGGAGCTTCACGATGTCCGCGAAGACCCTGGCGATCTCCGCCTGGTTCAACGTCTCCTGCTCGAGCAGCTCGAGGACGAGGCGGTCGAGGACGTCACGGTTCTCGTTCAGCGCCTGGTAGGCCTCGTCGTGCGCCGACTCGATCAGCCTGCGGACCTCCTCGTCGACGATGCCCGCGATCTCCTCGGAGTAGTCGCGCTGGTGGCCGTAGTCACGTCCGAGGAAGACCTCGCCCTGGCTCTGACCGAGCTTGATCGCACCGATGCGCTCGCTCATGCCGAACTCCGTGACCATCTTGCGGGCCATGCCGGTGGCCTTCTCGATGTCGTTGCTGGCACCGGTCGTCGGCTCGTGGAACACGATCTCCTCCGCGACCCGTCCACCGAGGGCGTAGGCGAGCTGGTCGAGGATCTCGTTGCGCGTCGTGGAGTACTTGTCGTCAACGGGCATGACCATGGTGTAGCCGAGCGCACGGCCACGCGGCAGGATGGTCACCTTCGTCACCGGGTCGGTGTGGTTGAGGGCCGCCGCGACGAGGGCGTGCCCACCCTCGTGGTAGGCGGTGATCTTCCGCTCCTTGGCCGACATGATCCGGGTCCGCTTCTGCGGCCCGGCGATGACCCGGTCGATGGCCTCGTCGAGCGCCTTGTTGTCGATGATCTTCTGGTCGCCCCGAGCGGTCAGCAGGGCCGCCTCGTTGAGCACGTTCGCGAGATCGGCACCCGTGAAGCCGGGAGTGCGCCGGGCCACGGCGAGCAGGTCGACGTCGTGGGCCATGGGCTTGCCCTGCGCGTGCACCTGGAGGATCCGATGCCGACCGAGCATGTCCGGCGCCTCGACGGCAATCTGCCGGTCGAACCGGCCCGGGCGCAGCAGAGCCGGGTCGAGGATGTCCGGACGGTTCGTCGCGGCGATGAGGATGACGTTGGTCTTGACGTCGAAGCCGTCCATCTCGACGAGCAGCTGGTTGAGGGTCTGCTCGCGCTCGTCGTGGCCACCGCCGAGGCCGGCGCCACGATGGCGCCCGACGGCGTCGATCTCGTCGACGAAGACGATGGCGGGGGCGTTGGCCTTGGCCTGCTCGAAGAGGTCACGGACCCGGCTCGCACCCACGCCGACGAACATCTCGACGAAGTCGGAGCCGGAGATCGAGTAGAACGGGACGCCGGCCTCGCCGGCGACCGCACGAGCGAGGAGCGTCTTGCCGGTGCCGGGCGGGCCATAGAGGAGGACGCCCTTGGGGATCTTGGCC
>DASUQN010000271.1:0-3519 GCA_036280515.1 Intrasporangium sp.
GGGCGGACGAGGATGACGAGCGCCATCAGGATGAAGATGACGATCTGGGCGTAGGCGGGGGCATAGGCGACTCCGTAGGCCTCGACGAGACCGACGAGGAACCCGGCGACGACCGCCCCGAGGATCGAGCCGAGTCCGCCGATGACGACCACGGCGAACAGGATGATGATGAAGTTGCTGCCCATCTCGGCGGTGATGGCCCTTGTGGGAGCCGCAAGCACGCCGGCCAGGCCGGCCAGGGCGATGCCGAAGCCGAAGACGGGGGTGACCCAGCGCCCCACGTTGATGCCCAGGGCCCGGGAGCGCTCGGGCGCCTCGGTCGCGGCCCGCACGATCATGCCGATCCGGGTTCGCGTCAGGAGCAGGCCGACGCCCACGCACACCGCGACCGAGAAGAGGCACGCGAAGATGGCGTAGGTCGGCAGGCTCAGGTTGCCGACACTCACCTGCCCGCCGAGACCCGGGGGGACCTGGTAGGGCAGCCCCGAGACCCCGTAGCGCTGCTTGACCGCCTCGACCATCACGAGGGCCAGGCCGAAGGTGAGCAGGAAGTTGTAGAGCGGGTCGAGGTCGAGCAGCCAGCGCACCAGCGCGCGCTCGATGAGCACCCCGAAGCCGAACATGAGGATCGGCACGATGACGAGCGCGAGCCAGAAGTTGACGTTGAGCTCGGCGAGCAGCACGGCCGAGAGCACGGCCCCTAGCATGTAGCACGCGCCGTGGGAGAAGTTCACGACGCCGAGGACGCCGAAGATCACCGCGAGGCCGAGGGCGGACAGGGCGTAGAACCCGCCGGCTGCGAGTCCCTGCAGCGTGTACTGGATGAATGCGCTCATGAGGTTCCTGGACCTTCTGGTCTCGGCCCCGCCGTGGGACGGGGTGCCGGATGCCGCACGGCACCCGGCACCACCGTCACGCCCGGCGGGGGTCAGGTCACATCTTGCAGGCGTCCGACACCGGCCCGAAGGCCTCGGCCGCGGGGATCGTCGTCACGATCTCCTGGTAGTCCCACTCCTCCTTGACCTGGTCCTTGGTCTTCACCTTGGCGAGGTAGGCGTCGTGCAGGACCCGGTGGTCGGCGGCGCGGATCTCGCCGTTGCGCAGGAAGACGTCGTTGACCTTCTTGCCCTCGAGCTTGGCCACGACCGCGTCGGCGTCGTCCGTGCCGGCCTCCTGGATCGCCTCGAGGTACTGGAGGGCGGCCGAGTAGTTGCCGGCGTGGGCGAAGGACGGACGGGTGTTCGTCTTCTCCTTGAACTTGTCGGCCCAGGCGCGGTTCTCGTCGTCGAAGTTCCAGTACCAGGCATCAGTGAACTGCGTTCCGGAGAACTGCTCGACACCGAGCGAGTGGATGTCGGTGATGAACATCAGGCCGACCGCGAGGATTGCCTTGTCCTGCATCCCGGCCTGGTTGTACTGCTTGACGAAGTTGATGAGATCGCCACCGGCGGCCATGATCCCGACGACGTCGGGGTTGCTCGCGGCGGCCTTGGTGATGAACGTCGTGAAGTTGTCGTTGGGGAACGGCGTCGGGATCGACTCCAGGACCTGGCCGCCCGCATCTTGGACCGCCGTCGTGAACGACTTGTTCATGTCCTGTCCGAAGGCGTAGTCGGGGTAGACGATCGACCAGGTCTTGCCACCGTTCTTGACAGTCGCAGTGCCGGTGCCGTGGGCGAGCATGTACGTGTCATAGGCCCAGTGGAAGGTGTACTTGTTGCAGGACTCACCGGTCAGGGCGGTCGTGGCGGCGCCGATGTTGATGTGAAGCTTCTTCTTCGCCTTCGCCTGGCCCGCGACGGCCAGGGCGGCCGAGGAGGTGGGGACGTCGAGGATGATGTCGGCGTTCTGCCGGTCGTACATCTCCTGTGCCTTGGTGTTGGCGATGTCCGGCTTGTTCTGGTGGTCGGTCTGGATGACCTCGATGGTCTTGGCGACCGCGTCGTCGCCGTACTTTGCCTGGTAGTCGGCGATGGCCATCTCGATCGCGATCTTGGAGTTCGGCCCGGACAGGTCCTTGTAGACGCCCGACTGGTCGTTCAGCAGGCCGATGACGACCTTGTCATTGGTCAGCTTGGCCTCTCCGTCGGTCTGCGGCCCGCCGGCTGCGCCGCCGCAGGCGGCCAGCGCCAACGATGCCGAGGCCGCGATGGCCACGGTGCCCGTGACCTTGTTCCTGCCACTCATGTCCCCTCCTGGGATTTGTCATGCCTTCTGGATGTGCAAATGCGTCTTTTGCCGGGTTCCCGGCATCGGGCCGAGGGATGAAGGAGTGCTACATCCCGAGATAGGTGAGCAGCTCGCTCTCGCGGGCTTGGAAGTCCTCGTTGTCGAGGTGCTCGACGACCCTCCCCTGTGCGAGGAGGTAGTGCCGGTCGGCCACGGTGGAGGCGAACTTGACGTTCTGCTCGACGAGCAGCACGGCCACGCCCTGGGCCTTGATCTCACGGATGATCTCCCCGATGCTCTGGACGATGACCGGGGCGAGACCTTCGCTCGGCTCGTCCAGCAGGAGCAGGCGCGCGCCCATCCGCAGGACTCGGGCCATGGCCAGCATCTGCTGCTCTCCCCCCGACAGCTTGGTGCCGGGGAAGTCCCTGCGCTCGTGGAGCGCTGGGAAGAACTCGTAGATCCGCTCGAGACTCCAGCCGTCGTCGTGGACGACGGGCGGCAGCGTGAGGTTCTCTGCGACCGACAGCGAGGCGTAGATCCCGCGGTCGTCGGGGACCCAGCCGATGCCCAGCCGGGCCCGGTTGTTCGCGGACCGCTTGTGCAGCTCGATCCCGTCGAATGTTGTCGACCCCTGCACCTGCTTGTGCAGGCCCATGATGCAGCGGAGCAGCGTCGTCTTGCCGGCACCGTTGCGGCCGACGAGGGTGACGACCTCGCCCTGACCGACCTGGATGCCGACATCGGTGAGCACGCGGGCCTCGCCGTACCAGGCGGAGACTCCAGCGACCTCGAGCGACGTCCGGGTCGACGTCTTGGGCGGCGTCTCAGTCATGGGCTGCTCCGAGGTAGGCGGTGATGACGCGCTCGTCGTGGCGCACCTCGTCGTAGCTGCCCTCGGCGAGCACCTGCCCCGACTGGAGGACCGTCACGGTGCTGGCGAGCGATCCGACGACGTGCATGTTGTGGTCGACGAACACGACGGTGCGACCGACGGCGAGCTGCTTGACGAGCGCGATGGTCCGGTCGACGTCCTCGATGCCCATCCCGGCCGTGGGCTCGTCGAGCAGCAGCAGCCTGGGATCGAGGGCCATGGCGATCGCGAGCTCGAGGGCCCGCTTCTGGCCGTAGGCCAGCGAGCCGGCCGGCAGACCCGCGCGGTCGGCGAGACCGACCTGGTCGAGCAGCTCCATCGAGCGGTCCCGGAAGACGGCCATGCGCTTGATGGAGCGCCAGAACTGCATGCCCATGCCGGTCGGGCTGGCCAGGGCCAGCTCGAGGTGCTCCCGCAGCGTCATCTGGTCGAAGAGGCTCGTGATCTGGAAGGAACGGGCGATCCCGAGCGGGGCG
>DASUQN010000272.1:0-4556 GCA_036280515.1 Intrasporangium sp.
GCTGGAGGCCAGCCCAGCGGCATCCGGCGACTCCCTCTTCGAAGCCTTTCCGCGGGTGGGTGCGCCGGATGCCGTCAAGGCCGGTGAGCAGTTCGACGTGGCGGTCGGCTTCAGCCTGACCGGCGCGCCCGGTGCGACGGCCTTCACGGTCGTGGCCCCGCGAGAGCAGCAGAACCTGCCGTTCGTCGTGTCGGTGATGGGGCACGGGCTTGACTTCCCGGACGGGGTTCGCCGAGAGATGACCGTGTCGCGGTCGGCGCCCGAAGCGGCCACGGTGACCTTCGCCGTCGTCGCCGACCCGGTCGAGACCGACCTCGTGCGCGTCGTCGAGGTGTCGTACGAGTTCGGCGGCAATGTCGTGGGACGCGCCTGGCGCGAGGTGCACGTGGGCGCCACGGCGGCACCGGCGTCGCCCGCACCGCCCCTCGAGGGTGGGACGAGCCTGGCCCCGACGCCCAACGTGCCCGCGCCGCACATCACCGTCGAGGTGCGCAACCGTCAGGGCGACGCGCAGCTCGAGTGGCTGCTGCACACGCGGTACAGCGACGTGGAGCTTCCGACGACGCGGATCACGACCGACCTGGGCAACGAGTCCGCCAGGGAGTTCGCGGTCCAGCTCATGAACCAGCTTCCAGCGCAGGTCGGTTCGCCGTTCCTGCGCAAGACGGTGACCGGAGTCGGCCGTGCGGTCACCGGGGCGATTCCAGCCGAGTTCTGGAGCCTGTTCGCTGAGGTGTGGGAGCGTGCGAAGGCGGCCGGCGAGGTGCCGTCCATCCTCATTGTCACCAACGAGCCGTACGTCCCGTGGGAGCTGGCGTGGGTGGGGGACGACATCATCGACCCGGCCGACCTACCTCCCGAGGCGCCAGGGGAGAGCGTTGGTATGCCGCTGGGTTGCCTTTGTCGCGTGGGCCGCTGGGTACCGCCCATCACCCGTACCCCACGGGGCGGCGATCGCCCGGACACGCCGCCGCCGACCACCGCCTCGGCGGCGCACCTGGCGGTCGTCATCGGCGACTACGCCTCGGACACGAACCTGCGTCCCCTGCCCGAGGCCATCGCGGAGGGCAAGGCGATCGCGCTGGCCTACGGTGGGCTCCCCCTCAAGGCGACGGAGGACGACTTCGGCCGGCTGCTGAGCAACGAGCTGGAGCGCAACGGTGCGCCCTTCGGGCCGACGACCGTGCACGTCGCCGCACACGGGGAGGTGAGCCCGACGATGCAGCAGTACACCGGGATCATCCTCAGTGCTTCGGACCACCGGCTGGATCCGTTCGTCGTGCAAGGCTCCTCGTTGACCCGGGAGACCAAGCCCTTCGTCTTCCTCAATGCCTGCCAGGTCGGGACCGCGGGATCGGTGCTGAGCGACTACGGCGGGCTGGCGGGAGCGTTCGTGTCCGAGGGGTGCAGCGGCTACGTGGCGCCCCTGTGGAACGTCAACGACCTGGTGGCGCGCCAGTTCGCGGAGGAGTTCTACCACGCGGCCTTGACGAACGGCACCTCCGTGTCCGAGTCGCTGCGGCAGCTCCGGTCCCGCTACGCCAGCGACTGGGACCAGCAGACTGCCACGCCGTTGGCCTATGTCTACTACGGGCATCCGGAACTGACGTTCGAGAAGTCGTGACCGCTCTGGCCGCTCAGATCGGAGGCATCCATGGCACAGCTGGACGGAACCGGGCGCCGCGTCGACCTGGGACGGGGGGTCGTCATCACGGCGCCCGGGCTGCGGGGGAGTGCCGTCCTGCAGGAGGGGCCGCTCGGCGGTCGCTCGGGTGAGCCGGAGCGAACGACCGAAGCGTGGGACGACGCACTGGCGCGGGCCGGGATGCGGCAGGCCATGGCCGTTGAGATCGACGCGACGGCCGCGCCCAGAACTGGTGGGGGAGCAGGTCGCGCGGGCGAGGTCCGGACAGCCGAGGGCGAGCCCGGGCTGGTGCTCGACGTGCCCGACCTCGGCCCGACGAGGGGTCAGGTCCTGCTGCTGGTGGACGAGGCGGGCGTGCCGAGCTGGCACTATCCGGAGCCGAGGGCCCGAGTGGGTTCACGGGGAGGGCCAGGCGGTTCGCTTGGGGATGCCTCACGCGGAGGTGGTGCGACAGTCCGCTTCGTCGTGCCCAGTGCTGTCGGCACTCCGCGCGTGGCCGAGGGTGAGGACACCCCCGTCGGGAACCGGTCCCTGATCACCCTGATCGGCAAGAAGATCCTGTCGGTCCTCGTCTACGCACTCGTCGACGAGCTCGTCGGCGCCGCGGCGCAGCTCATTGCGAGCAGGTGGGAGGGGTCACACCGGCCCACGCGCCTGCGTGATTTCGGCCCAGCGGCATACGGGTCGGCGGTGGTGAGCGAGGGCTTCGACGCCTCGCGGCTGACGGCCGGGCGAACGCTGCTCTTCCTGCACGGCGCCTTCAGCACGGGCCATGGGTCGTTCGGAGCGCTCCCAGCAGCGACGATGGAGACGCTCGCCGCGCGCTACGAGGGCCGGGTGTTCGCGCTCGACCACCCGACACTGTCTGTCGACCCCGTCCGCAATGCCGATGACCTCCTCAGTGTCCTGCGCGATCTCAGGCCCGACTCCGCACTCGACGTGGACCTGGTCTGCCACAGCCGTGGCGGGCTGGTGGCGCGGGCTCTGGCCGGCGCTGCCGACCGCACGGAGGGCCGCCTCACCATCGGACGGACCATCTTCGTCGCCAGTCCGAACGCCGGAACCCCGCTCGCTGACGGCAAGCACCTGGGCTCGTTCGTCGACCGGGTCACGGCTCTGCTCGACCTCGCGCCTCCGGGGCCGTGGTCGGTCGTCGTCGACGTGCTCGATGCCGTCCTCGAGGTGGTCAAGATCATCGGTCAGGGTGCCCTGGGTGGACTTCCCGGGCTGGCTGCGATGCGGCCCAGCGGTGAGTTCCTGTCCCTGATCGCCTCCGCGGCGCCGGATGAGAGTCGGCTCTTTGCCATCGACGCCGACTTCGAGCCGACCGGTTCGTTGGCCGCTCTCTGGCGCCTGCCTGATCCAGCACTGGACAAGATCTTCGGCGACCGGGCCAACGATGGGGTGGTCCCGTCCGAAGGGGTCGGGTTCGTTGCTGGGGCGCTCGGGTTCCGGGTCCCCGAGCAGCGTTCGCTCCACCTCACGTCAGAGGCAGGCGCGTGGCACTGCTCCTTCTTCACGCAGCCCCGCGTTTCCGAGGCGCTGACCACGTGGCTCCCCGGCTGACCCGGCCACACACGAAGTGACTGTGTGCCGCTGGGCGAGCTCAGCGGCATACGGCCCAATGCATGTGGCCGTGTCACGGACGGAGGCGCTGCCTCGTCTCGAGTGGAAAGACCCACTACTGACGAGGAGAGTGACGTGATGCGGGTATTCGTGGCCGGAGGCAGCGGGGTCATGGGACGGCGACTCATTCCGCAGCTCGTGGCCAAGGGGCACCGGGTGACCGCCACGACGACGAGCCCAGCCAAGTTGGGGTTGCTCGAGCGGCTCGGCGCGGATGGGGTCGTGATGGACGGCCTCGCTGCGGCAGCGGTCGGCGAGGCGGTTGCGGCGGCTCACCCGGACGTTGTCGTGAACCAGATGACCGGGCTGTCCGAGGCACACGCCGGCAAGCCCAACCTCAGGAACGCGAGTCGCTTCTTCGAGATGACGAATCGGCTGCGCAGCGAGGGCAACGACCATCTGCTCGCGGCCGCAGAGGCGACAGGTGTGGCCCACTTCGTCGCGCAGAGCCACGCGAGCATGAACGGCAAGCGTGAGGGCGGCTGGATCAAGACGGAGGAGGACCCGCTCGAGTTGATCGAGGGCACGAAGGCCGTGGAGCATCTCGAGGACTCGGTCGTCCGTGCTGGCGGCGTCGTGCTCCGATACGGCGGGTTCTATGGGCCGGGTGCGTGGGACGACCAGCTCAGGATCGTGCGGAAGCGGCTCGTGCCCCTGGTCGGCGGCGGCACCGGGTACACGTCGTGGATTCACATCGACGACGCGGCCGGTGCGACGGTCCTGGCGATCGAGCAACGCGCCGTGGGCGTCTACAACATCGTCGATGACGAGCCCGCGCCGTCGAGTGAGTGGCTGCCATATCTCGCGGAGTGCGCCGGCGCGAAACCGCCCCGGCGACTGCCGGCCTGGCTGGTCCGGCTGCTGGCCGGAGAGATGGCGGTCGGCATCCTGACGCAGGGGCGTGGGTTCTCCAACGCCAAGGCCAAGCGCGAGCTGGGCTGGCAGCTGCGCTACCCCTCGTGGCGGCTGGGATTCAAGGAGGAGCTCGCGTGAGCACGGTCGGAGGCAAGGCCGAGCAGTTCGAGCAGCTGCGGCCGCTGCTCTTCGCGATCGCCTATCGGATTCTCGGGAGCGTGGTCGAGGCAGAGGACGCGGTGCAGGAGACCTGGCTCCGCTTCGAGGCGGCGCAGACGGAACCGGTCTCGACGAAGGCGTTCCTCTCGGCCGTGGTCACTCGCGTCTCCATCGACGTCCTGCGCTCAGCGCGGGTCCGGCGGGAGGCGTACGTCGGGCCGTGGTTCCCGGAGCCGCTGGTCGCCGATCCGTACGAGGACCCCGCCCGGTC
>DASUQN010000273.1:0-2948 GCA_036280515.1 Intrasporangium sp.
GACCCGGGACGCTGGTCAGCGACTCCGCCGCGGTGAGGGCACGCACCGGGTCGTGGCCACCGCGCAGGGCAAGCTCGGCGTCGGCGAGCCTGGCCCGGGCCCCCAGCGCCCGCACCGCGGCGGGACCCTGTTCCGTCGGCAGGCGGCGCGCCACGGCAGCCGCACCACCGCGGGCCCGCCGTTTCAGTCGCTCTCCGAGGGACATGCGGGAGAGTCTAGGTTGCGGGCGCGACCACGTGCGTGCGGACCCAACGGCGGGTGCGTATACCCTGTGCGAGGTTCGCTGCACAAGGGAGGCATCCGGATGTACCGCGTCATGACCATCTACGGCACTCGCCCCGAGGCCATCAAGATGGCACCGCTCGTCGGCGAGCTCCGACGCCACGAACAGATCGAGGCCATCGTCGCCGTCACCGGGCAGCACCGTGAGATGCTCGACCAGGTCAACTCGCTCTTCGGGATCGAGCCGACCCATGACCTCGACCTCATGACGCCGGGTGCGACCCTCGCCCAGATCACGTCCAAGACGATCCTTGCCACGTCGCACCTGCTCCAGGACGTTCGCCCGGACGTCGTCGTCGTCCAGGGCGACACGACCACCGTGCTCGCGGCCGCGCTGTCCGCCTTCTACGAGAAGATCCCCGTCGTGCACCTCGAGGCGGGTCTGCGCACCGGCAACATCTACTCGCCGTTCCCGGAGGAGGTCAACCGGCGCCTCACCTCGCCCCTCACTTCGCTGCACCTCGCCCCGACGCCGACGTCCAAGGCCAACCTGCTGCGAGAGGGCATCGACGAGGCCACGATCCCGGTCACGGGCAACACCGTCATCGACGCGCTCGAGTGGACGACCACGCAGCCGGTCACCTTCACCGACCCGCGGGTGGGCCAGATCGTCGAGGCCGCCAAGGCCGGCCGCAAGGTCCTGCTCGTCACCTCGCACCGGCGGGAGTCCTGGGGTGACCGCATGACGGAGTCCATGGGCGCCATCCGCGACCTGGCGGTGGCCAACCCCGACGTCCTCGTCCTGCTGCCGATGCACCGCAACCCCATCGTCAGAGACGTCATCGAGCCGATGCTCACGCCGCTCGAGAACGTCACCCTGACCGAGCCGCTCGAGTACCACCAGTTCGCCCACGTCCTGGCCGCCTCGAACGTCGTGCTCACGGACTCCGGCGGCGTCCAGGAGGAGGCACCGAGCCTCGGCAAGCCGGTCCTCGTCATGCGTGACACCACTGAGCGACCCGAGGCGGTCGACGCAGGGACCGTGCGCCTGGTGGGCACCGATGCCGAGACGATCAGACGCTCGGTTCAGGAGCTCTTCGACAGCCGCGAGGCCTACGAGGCGATGGCCAACGCCGTCAACCCCTACGGCGATGGCAAGGCCGCGAAGCGTTGCGTCGCCGCGATCGCCGCCATGCTCGGTATCGGGGAGCGGGAGCCCGACTTCGCCAGCTGAGTCTGTGGGCGGCGCGTCAGCGCCAGATACCTCGGGTGTCGATGACCTTCTTTCCGTCAAGGTCACCCAGCGTCAGGCGCTTGAACGGCTGGTGGTCGACCAGCAGGACGACCACGTCAGCGTCGCGAATCGCGTGAGAGACCTCGGCGAGCGTGACGTTGGCCCGACCGTCGAGCGACTTCGGCAGGGCGGCCACGTGCGGCTCCACGGCCAGGACGGTCGCACCCACGAGCTCGGTGGAGAGCTGCTCGGTGATCTGCAGCGCCGGTGACTCACGCAGGTCGTCGATGTCGGCCTTGAAGGCCAATCCGAGGCACGCGATCGTCGCTCCCTCGCCGTCCGGTCCCTTGCCGAGCTCGGCGAGGGCCGTCTTGACCCTGCCGATGACCTGCTGTGGGCGAGCGTCGTTGGTCTCGCGGGCGGTCCGGATCAGGCGAGCCTGCTGGGGCGCTGCAGCGACGATGAACCACGGGTCGACGGCGATGCAGTGGCCACCGACGCCCGGACCAGGGTTGAGGATGTTGACTCGCGGGTGACGGTTGGCGAGTCGGATGACTTCCCACACATCGAGGCCGAGCTCCTCGCAGATCTCAGCAAGCTCGTTGGCGAACGCAATGTTGACGTCCCGGAAGGAGTTCTCGGTGAGCTTGGCCATCTCTGCCGTGGTTGCATCGGTGAGCAGGATCTCGCCCGTGACGAAGGTGCGGTACAGCGCGGCGGCCCTCTCGGCGCACGTTGGCGTCAGCCCCCCGACAACCCGGTCGTTGGTGAAGATCTCGACCATGATGCGTCCCGGTAGCACCCGCTCCGGGCAGTGCGCCAGGTGAACGTCGGGGTGACTGTGCTCGTGCGGCAGCTTGAGGTCCGGGCGTAGCTCGGCGAGCCACCGGCTGATCTGCAGCGTCGTCCCGGGCGGAGAGGTGGACTCGAGGATGACGATCTCGCCGCCACGGAGCTTGGGGGCGATCGCCTCGGTGGCCGAGTGGATGTAGGAGAGGTCCGGATCGTGGTCGCCCTTGAACGGGGTCGGGACCGCGATGAGGTAGACGGAGGCCTCCGGAGTCTCGGTGCTGGCCGTCAACAGCCCCTTCCGCACTGCCTCCTCTACAGCCTCGTCGAGGTCCGGCTCGACGATCGGTACGCGCCCAGCGTTGATCTCGTCGACCGTGTGCTGGTTGACGTCGACGCCCTTGAGCGTGAGGCCCTGCCGCGTCAGTGCAGCGCACGTCGGCAGGCCGATGTAGCCGAGGCCGATGACCGCAATTCCGTCATGGAACATCGAGTTACTCTCCGGAGGGTTGGGAAACAGGCTTGTCAACTGTAGCCGCCTGGGCGAGATGGTCCGGCCGCGCTGCCGGGGCCCGGGATCCCGGACTGCCCACCTGGGGCCGCGCCGGCCATGACCGAACGGACCGCTTCGACGAATGGCGTTCGCATCGAGCGCCAGTCGTGATGGGCGCGGGCGTAGGCGTGCCCCGCCGCCCCCATCCGG
>DASUQN010000274.1:0-4176 GCA_036280515.1 Intrasporangium sp.
CCGCCTGCCTGATGTGTTGCCGGCTGCCCTTCGAGGTCGACCCTTCAGCGTCGCAGAAGCCGTAGCCCTGGGCGTCTCGCCAGACCAGCTCCGATCGCCAGAGCTCGTCGCGCCCGCTTGGGGCGTTCGGAGTGACTCGCAGCCGCATTCGCTGAGCGACAGATGCTTGGCCCTTGCGACTGCCCTGCGAGACGGCTTCGCCTTTTCACACCTGACCGCAGCCCGCCTCTACAACCTGCCAATCTCCCATGTCATGGAAGCCGATGACCGACTGCACGTGGTGAGACAGACTCTCGATGGCAGCGCGCGCCGCCCCGGGGTGGCTGGCCACAGAGGCCTCGAAGTCCGGCAGGTGGGGCAGGTCAGGGGAGTTCCGGTGACGAGCCTCGCTGACACGTGGGTGGACCTGGGCGAGCTGATCGGCCCGGGTAAACCGGTCGGCCTCGACGATGTGATCATTCTCGGTGACGCCGTCGCGCTTCGGCTGGGCTCCGTCCAGCCGCTGCGTGATGCGCTGGAGAAGCGCGTGCGGCCCCGTGGAAAACTCACGCTGCTCGAGGCGCTCGAGTGGATCCGGTACGGCGCGGAGTCGCCCGGCGAGACGAGAACCCGTCTCTTTCTCGTTCGCGCCGGGTTGCCCGAACCAGAGCTCAACAGGCCGATCGTCACCGAGGACCGGGTCTGGCTGGGGCGTCCCGACCTGATGTGGCGCAAGCAGAAGGTTCTCATCGAGTATCAGGGAGAGCAGTACCACGCAGGGGAGAAGGCTCGCGAGGCGGACGAAGACCGTCACGGCGGATTCCGCGGTGATGGGTGGACTGTCGTTCCGGTCTGGAAGGACGACGTCAACTCACTCGAGCGCCGCAGGATGCTGGTCCTGCACATGGCACTGGTGCTGGGCGTTCCCGCGGAAGCGTTGAGGTTGGACGAGTGCGAGCCCCGGTTCTTCAGCCGACGAATGCTCGAACTGGCTGCGACCCGGTCTCGGCGTCAGCTGGCGCGGCGAAGCGCATGAGGTCCGCCCGAAACCTGTCCACTCGATCAAGGGTGGGTGGGCGCGGTCCCAGCCCAGCGGCATACGTCCGCCTCTAGTCGGTACGCGGGATGTCGTGCAGCCACGGACGGCTGAGGTCGAACGAGCGGCCCGAGATCTCGTCGACCTCGACGGCGACGACGACGGACTTCGGGCTCGGCACCCAGGGTCGAATCGGGAGCTGCTCGATGATGTACCTCTCCTGGCCCTCGAGGATCTTGGCCCGGCCCCTGATGATGACGCTCGTCGCGCGATCATCGACGATCTCATCGACCTCGAACGCCACGTCCTTGTTCGCGGTGACGCCGAAGAGCTTGCTGCCCTCGCTCGTGATGAAGATGATCCGGTTGTCGCCGTCGACGGCGTAGTTGATCGGCGTGATGTGGACCTCCCCCACGAGGTGGAAGGCGAGCCGGCCGAACTCGCGCGCTCGCAGGAAGTCCCACGACTGCTCAGGGTGCAGGACGTGCACGGGACCTTCGTCGTCGTCGTAGTCGTACATGTGAGCCTCCCTCGTTGGCGCGTACAACTCCCGGATAACTCGGTACTACCTATCGTAGTAGGTCGCGCGGGATTCGCCCCCGCCGTGCGAGGTGGATCACCGGATGGGTCGAGCCTACTGAGAGGTGCGGCCTACCCGGCCGCGGCGCCTGAGTGGGATTGACTATGCCCATGGACTTCTACAGCTCCTATGCGCACGGGTTCGCCCGCGTGGCCGCCTGTACGCTCCCGGTTGCAGCCGCCAACCCGGCACGCAACGCGGACGAGATCATCGAGCAGGCGCGGGCCTGCAGCGAGGATGGGGTGGCGCTGGCCACCTTCCCGGAGCTGAGCCTCACCGGGTACTCGCTCGACGACCTCTTCCTCCAGGACCCCCTCCTCGACGCGACAGAGGAAGCGATCGCACGGATCGTCGAGGCGTCGGCCGACCTGCTGCCCGTCATCGTCGTGGGAGCCCCACTTCTCAAGGGGTCACGCGTCTTCAACTGTGCGGTGGTCGTCCACCGCGGGGCCATCCTCGGGGTGGCCCCCAAGGCGTACCTGCCGACCTACCGCGAGTTCTACGAGGCGCGGTATTTCGCGTCCGGGGACGACCAGCGGGGCGGAATGATCGAGGTCGCCGGGTGGCGGGTGCCGTTCGGCACCGACCTGCTCTTCAGGGCCACCGATCTCGAGGGCTTCGTCGTCGGGGTCGAGGTGTGCGAGGACATGTGGATCCCCGTGCCGCCGAGCGCGGAGGCCGCCCTCGCTGGGGCCACCGTCCTCGTCAACATGTCCGGCTCGCCCATCACGGTCGGTAGGGCCGAGGACCGGCACCTGCTCAGCCGCAGCGCGTCCTCCAGGTGTCTGGCCGCCTACCTCTACTCGGCCGCAGGCGAGGGGGAGTCGACGACCGACCTGTCGTGGGATGGGCAGACGATGATCTACGAGCGGGGCCAGCTGCTGGCCGAGACGGAGCGGTTCCCCGAGGGACCCCGCCGGTCCGTTGCTGACGTCGACCTCGACATGCTCCGGCAGGAGCGCATGCGCATGGGCACCTTCGACGACAACCGCCGCACCTTCGCAGCGCGCATCTCGGACTTCCGGACCGTCGAGTTCGAGCTCGGCCCGCCAACCGGAGACATCGGCCTGCGGCGCAAGATCGACCGTTTCCCGTTCGTGCCCGACGACGAGGACCGCCTCGCTCTCGACTGCTACGAGGCGTACAACATCCAGGTCTCCGGGCTCGAGCAGCGTCTCCGGGCGATCGGCCAGCCGAAGATCGTCATCGGCGTCTCAGGAGGGCTCGACTCGACGCACGCCCTCATCGTCGCGGCCAAGGCGATGGATCGGCTCCGGCGGCCGCGCACCGACATCCTCGCCTTCACGATGCCGGGATTCGCGACGTCGGCGCACACGAAGAACAACGCGATCCTGCTCATGGAGGCGCTGGGCGTCACGTGGGAGGAGCTCGACATCCGCCCGGCCGCGACCGAGATGTTGCGGACGATGGGCCACCCCTTCGCGCGTGGGGAGGAGGTCTACGACGTGACCTTCGAGAACGTGCAGGCAGGCATGCGCACCGACTACCTCTTCCGCATCGCGAACCAGCGCGGCGGCATCGTCCTCGGCACCGGCGACCTGTCCGAGCTGGCCCTCGGCTGGTGCACCTATGGGGTGGGGGACCAGATGTCGCACTACGGGGTCAACGCCGGGGTCCCCAAGACCCTCATGCAGCACCTCATCCGCTGGGTCGTGTCGTCGGGTCAGTTCGAGGAGCACGTGGGGGAGACGCTGATGTCCATCCTCGCCACGGAGATCACGCCGGAGCTGATCCCGGCCAAGGAGGGCGAGCAGCCGCAGTCCACCCAGGCGCAGATCGGGCCCTACTCGCTGCAGGACTTCAACCTCTACCACCTGCTGCGCTGGGGCGTCCGCCCCTCGAAGGTCGCGTTCCTGTCGTGGCACGCCTGGCACGACGCCGAGGCCGGTGACTGGCCTGCCGGCTTCCCGGCTGCCGAGCGCCTGGACTACGACCTCGCGACGATCCGGCGCTGGTTGGAGGTGTTCCTGCGGCGCTTCTTCGCCAACCAGTTCAAGCGGTCGGCCCTGCCCAACGGGCCCAAGGTCGCGGCTGGTGGTTCGCTCTCACCGCGGGGTGACTGGCGCATGCCGTCGGACGTCTCGGCCGCGACGTGGCTCGACGAGCTCGACGCGAACGTCCCCGACGCCTGAAGGGTCTACTCGAAGAGCACGTAGTCGACGGCCGGTGTGAGTGCGAGCACCTCGGCAGGCGTCATCAGCTGCCCGAACTCGCCATCCTCCTCGAAGAAGAGCTTGAAGCCCACCCGCATGCCCTTCGGCAGCTTGGTGGTCAGCTTCCGCCAGGTCTCCTCCTTCATCGCCCGGCTGCCGATCCCGTCCACGGACTTGATGAGGGCCACGCCCGTGCGGCTCTGGATGACCTCCTCGTCGCGGATGATGTTCGGCGCCAGCTCATGGACGACGACGACCTTCTCGGGAAGCTGGTGGCGGGCCACGAGTGAGCCGACCCACGCCGTGACCTGGTTGATCTCGGGCCCGGTCGTGTGGCCGAAGACGCGCATCGGGACCTGGCCCGGCTTCATCGCCCACTCCGGGTCGAGGGCCAGGCCCACGTCCGG
>DASUQN010000275.1:0-4072 GCA_036280515.1 Intrasporangium sp.
TCGTCGTCGAGGATCTCCACTGGGCCGACCCCTCGACGATTGCCCTGCTGGCACGCCTGGCGACTGCTCCGCCCAGCTCGATCCTCACCGTGGCGACCACGCGGGACAGTACGGCAATCCCCTGGCGGGATGCTGCCGTCGTGCTGGAGCTCGGTCGTCTGGACGCGAAGGAGGCGAGCCGCCTCGTCGACAACCTCTCGACCGGCACGCCGCTCAGTGACGAGCAGCGCGGCTCGATCATCGAGCAGAGCGAGGGGATCCCACTCTTCATCGAGGAGATGACGCGCTCGTGTGTGTCCGACCGTCGCACTGAGCCGATGCCGCTGCGGTTGCAGGAGCTGTTCACCTGGCGCTTGAAGCAGCCCGAGGTCGACCTGCGGGTCGTCCAGGTCGCCGCCACCGTGGGCCCGACGTTCGACGCCCCCCTCGTCTCGGAGGTTGTGGGCGACAACGCGTCGGTCACGAGCCAAGTGCCGATCCTGGTCGATGAAGGGGTCATCGAGCCCGTCGGGCCCCCGGACGCAGGCAGATACCGCTTTCGCCACGCACTCATGCGCGACGCCGCCTACGAGACGCAGGTCCTGGACGTGCGGAGGCAGACGCACGCCACCATCGCAGAGGTCATGTCGCGACAGGGCGCCGAGCCCGCTCTCATCGCGGCGCACCTGGACCTCGCCGGGATGCGCCTGCGCGCCGCCGCACTCTACGTGAGCGCGGGGCAGGCCGAGCAGGGACGGGGCGCGCACATCGAGGCCACGCGGTTGCTGACCCGAGCCCTCGAGCTGCTCGACACGTTCCCCGAGTCGGAGGAGCGCGATGTCGGCGAGTTGACGGCGCGGATGCTGCGCGGGCTGAGCGTCACTGCGACACAGGGATATGCCGCTCCAGAGGTGCAGTTCGACCATCGACGCGCCGAGGTGCTGGCGAGCAGGCTCGGGACGCAGCCGGAGGTGCTCCTGTCACTCATCGCCATCTGGGCCTACTGGTTGGTGAGCGGCAACCTCGCGACGGCACGCGGGCTGACGGATCGACTCCAGGCAATGGTCCGTCAACCGGCGTTCTCCTGGTTCGAGCCGGAGGTCGAGGTGTGCGCCGGTTGGCTCGAGTTCTTCGCGGGCAACCTCGACACCGCGTGGAAGCATCTCGAGCGTGGCATGGAGGGTTTCCTGGCCCGGCCCGAGGACACGGCAGTCTCCCCCTTCTGGCCGCTGCCGCACGACCCGATGGCCGTCTCCCAGATCGCGATGTCGTGCATCTGCACGTTGCGGGGGACCCCCGAGGAGGCAGGCCGTTGGGAGCACGACGCCGTCGAACGCGTCGAGAGGGTCGGGTTCCCGCGCGGTCCGTTCAGCGCCGCCTTCATCCAGACCTTCATCGCCTGGATCCGTCGATTCGTCGGTGACGACGAAGCTGCCTGGCGCTCCGGCGCCGAGGTCGTCGCCATCGGCGAGGAGCACGGCTACGCGTTCTGGACCGTCATCGGGTCCGCCTACAGTCTCGCCGGCACGCCCGGTAGCCAGACCCACCGGGACCAGATCGAGGGTGCCGTCGGCCGCCTCCGGCTCATGGGTCAGGAGTCGTTCTCCGCCGCTCATCTGGGCTACCTGGGGCGACTCTACGCCGACGCCGGCGAGCCGGACCGAGCTCTCGAGTTCGTTGCGCAAGCGGTCGACGCGGTTCACAAGACCGGCGAGGGCATTCACCTTCCGGAGCTCCTGCGGCAGCGGGCGAGGTACACGCTGGCGCGCGGCGGCGACGCCGGCGACGCTGTAGCCGACCTTGACCAGGCGGTGCAGACGGCAACCGAACAGGACGCTCGAGTGGAACGGCTCAGGGCAGCGCTGGACATCGCCAGCCTTCCCCACGAACTCCGACCCTCCGACTGGCGTCACACGCTCGCCGCTGCCCGAGCAGCCGTGGTTCCTGTCCTCGTCACCCCAGACACGGTCGCTGCCGATGAGATCCTCGCCAACTGACCCGCCACGGATCGTCATCCTCGGTGGTGGCATGGCGGGTCTCGTCACGGCGTGGGAGCTCAGCTCCGCCGGCTGGCGAGATCGGCTCGAGTCGATCACGGTGTACCAGCGGGGTTGGCGGCTCGGTGGGAAGGGCGCGAGCAGTCGCGGACCCCACGGGCGCATCCAGGAACATGGCCTGCACGTCCTCCTCGGCTGCTACGACGCCACCTTCCGGGTCCTCCGTGAGGTGTATGCCGAGCTCGACCGAAGCACGACAGATCCGGACTGCCCGATTCGCACCTGGCGCGACGCGTTCGAACCCGCGGGTGACGTGGGGCTTGCCGACTGGGACGGCGTTGCGTGGAGCCATTTCGTGACCCGGTTCTCCAGCAACGGCATGCTCCCCGGCGAACCCGGCGCCGAGGACCGAGCGCTTGGCCCCCTCGACGTGGCTTCTCGTGTCGTGGGGCTCCTGATCGACTTCCATGAGGGACTCGATCCGCCGCTCACGGGGCCGACGCGGCCCTACCTCAGCGTCTCGCCGGTTCCGAGGACGGGCACGACCACCGTGGAGACGGCGTTTCGCGCGGGTGGCCTGACCGCGCTCGCGCTGCTGGCCGAGGTTCTCGAGCGCGCCTCTCGGGCAGCAGGACCGATGGTTCTCGACGCTCCGGCACTGAATGCCCTTGGTGTGGTGGTCGGGACGTGGCGGGATGATCTGCGCGTTCGGATACTCGCGGAGCCCGCGCTGCGACGGACGTGGCAGCTGGTCGACCTCGTCGTCGCGTGCCTGCAGGGAATGGTGGTGGATGGACTGCTGTCCGGTCACGACTTCGGTGGCATCGATCATCTCGACTTCCGTGAGTGGATCGCCATGCATGGTGCGGCTCCCGAGACGCTCGACTCGCCCATCGTCCGCGGGATGCATGAGCTGACGTTTGCCTTTGAGGGCGGGCATCATCACCGGCCGCGGTTCTCGGCGGGGCTCGGCCTCCAGCTCGCCGGCCGGATGCTCTTCGACTACAAGGGGTCGGTCTTCTGGCGCATGCAAGCCGGGATGGGTGAGGTCGTCTTCGCCCCGATGTACCAGGCCCTCGCTCGGCGTGGGGTCGAGTTCCGGTTCTTCCACCGCCTCGATCGCCTCGTCCTCGCTGGCGACCACTCGATCGGGTCGGTTGAGCTGACCCGGCAGGCAGACCCGATCCCGCCGAGGAACCGGTATGACCCGCTCATCAGGGTCGCGGGGCTGCCGTGCTGGCCCGACAAACCGCTGGTCGACCAGCTCGGCGAGGACCCCGGTGACCACAGCGAGTCGCACGGGGGACCCATGGAGGGGGCTGGCCCGGAGAGGCTCGTCGCGGGCGTGGACTTCGACACGGCCGTCCTCGCGGTGTCCGTCGGCATGGTTCCACACGTCGCCTCGGAACTGGTGCTGGCGGATCCGGCGTGGCAACGGATGGTGGACAACATCGGCACCGTGGCGACCCAGGCAGCACAGCTGTGGATGGACGCGTCTGCCGAGGACCTCGGGTGGTCCGGTCCCGAGGGGGTGACGCTCACGGGCTTCGGGCGGTCCTTCGCCACGTGGGCATCCATGTCGCACCTGCTGCCCAGGGAGCGGTGGCCGGTCAACGGCGCGCCGCGCAGCATCGCGTACTTCTGTGGTCCCGTCCCGGACGACCGGGACGATGCTGACCTGGACCAAGCGGACCTGGACCATGCTGACCTGGACCATGCGGACCTGGGCGGTGCCGAGAGCCTCGTGCGCGAGAGGCTCCGGACGTTCCTCGACAACGAGGTAGGCGCGCTGTGGCCCGGGGCGACCAGCTCGCGAGGCTTCCGGTGGCAGCTGCTCTGGGACGACGAAGGCCGCAACGGCCCGGAACGACTGGATGCACAGTACCTCAGGGCCAACGTCGACCCCTCGGACCGCTATGTCCAGTCCCTGCCAGGCTCGGGCCGACACCGGATCGCCTCCGGGAGAACCGGTTTCGGCAACCTCGCCGTGGCCGGAGACTGGACCGCGTGTGGGTTCGACGCGGGCAGCTTGGAGGCCGCGACGCGCTCGGGCATCCTGGCCGCCCGCTCGATCGTGTCGGGACAGGTCAGCGGCC
>DASUQN010000276.1:0-2459 GCA_036280515.1 Intrasporangium sp.
GCCGCCTACCGGGAGCCGTCAGGGGAGTCGATGACGCGGCTGACCGAGGTGATGACCTTCGACAGTGCTCGCTTCGCCACGCCGGCGCTTGCTGCCGAGCGTGCCGAGAACGCCAAGGCCCACCCGCAACACCTCGCGAACTACCTCGACGGCTTCGCCAAGGGCGGACCGATCGCCAAGTGGTTCCGGCTCGAGGACCTCCCCGGCGTCGAGATCCCGACGCTGCTCATCCACGGTCGCGACGACCGGGTCGTCCACTTCGAGAGCACCCTGGTGCTCCTCTCCCACATCCCCAACTCGCGGGCTGTTCTGCTCAACCGCTGTGGTCACTGGGCGCAGGTCGAGCACGCCGACGAGTTCAACCGCCTCGTCATCGACTTCGTCTCGAACAACTGACCCACCCCAGACCTGGCAGGAAAGGACCCACCATGACCGACGTGCTCGGAAACATCAGGGACAACGTCTCCGTCCTCAAGGACGAGGCGAAGCCCAGCGACGACCTCGGGACGCTCACGGAGCGCACCGTCCAGGTCCTGAAGGACAGCGGCGTGATCCGCCTGTACCAGCCGACGGAGTGGAGCGGCTACGAGGCCCATCCCGTCGAGTTCATGGAGGCAGCCATGACCGTTGGTGCAGCCTCCCCGTCGGCTGGCTGGGTCACCGGCGTCGTCGGCGTCCACCCGTGGGAGATCGCGATGATGGACCCGCGGCTCCAGGAGGAGATCTGGGGCGAGGACCCGGACACCTGGACGGCATCGCCGTACGCGCCGTTCGGTCGCGCGAAGCGGGTCGATGGCGGGTTCCTGTTCACCGGGCAGTGGCCGTACTCGACCGGGACGGACCACTCAGACTGGGTCATCCTCGGCGGGATGGTCGTGGGCGACGACGGTCAGCCGACGATGCCACCGGACGTCCGTCATTTCGTGATCCCGCGAAAGGACTACGAGATCGTCGAGGACTCGTGGAACGTCCTCGGGCTCAAGGGAACCGGCTCCAAGGACGTCCGCATGAAGGATGTGTTCGTGCCCGAGTATCGGGTCGTCGAGGCGATGCGGATGAGCAACGGCGGCTACGAGGACCGCCAAGCCGGCAAGACGCTCTACCAGCTCAAGTTCCCGGTCGTGTTCTCGGCCGCGATCAACTCCGGCACGCTCGGCATCGCGCAGGGAGCTCTGGACACCTACCGCTCCTACATGGAGCAGCGGGTCTCAGCGGATGGTCGAGTGGCCAAGAACGACCCGATCCAGCTCAACGTCTATGCCGAGGCAGCCGCGGACGTGGCGGCCTCTCGGACGGTGCTCCTCAACGACATGAAGGAGCTCTTCGACCACGTCGCCAAGGGTGGCGAGGTCTCCTGGACGCAGCGGCTCACGAGTCGCCGCAACGGCGTTCGCGCCGTGCACCGGGCGGTCGACGCGGTCGACCGGCTCTACAAGATGAGCGGCGCCCAGGGCATCCACGAGCGGTACGCCAACGAGCGGTACTGGCGTGACATGCAGTCCGGCCTGAGCCACATCTGCAACGTCTCCGAGGCGGTCGCCGTCGAGTGGGCCATCAACGACCTCGGTGGCGAGGCGTCCGTGCCCCCCGTCTTCGCCTGAGTCCCAACCTCAACGACAAGGAAGAGCAACCATGATCACGTCACTTGCCTACCTGGGCATCACCTCCCCCAACAAGGACGAGTGGCCCGAGATGGCCACGAAGTTCTGGGGTGCGATGGTGACCGACCCCGGCCCCGACGGCTCCGTCCGGCTCAAGTTCGACGACGCCCAGTGGCGGCTCCAGATCCATCCCGGCGAACAGGACGAGACCGCCTACATCGGCTGGGGCGTCGACTACGAGGAGGACCTCGACCGCGTCGAGAAGGCGCTCGCCGACCTCGGCGTCAGCAGCGAGCGCGGCGACGCGGAGCTCGCGGAGGCCCGCGCCGTGAATCGGATCCTCGTGTTCACGGACCCGTGGGGCTTCCGCCACGAGGTGACCTGGGGCCAGAGCCACGTCCGCTCCTCGTTCGTGCCAGGACGGGCAATCTCCGGGTTCGTCACCGGTCAGCAGGGACTGGGCCACGTGCTGCTGCTCATGCCAGACATCGAGGCCGGCCACGAGTTCTTCACCAAGCTCGGCTTCCGACTCTCGGACAAGATCATTGTTCCGGGTCGGCTCAACGCCCGCTTCTACCACTGCAATGCGCGGCACCACACCCTGGCCCTCGGGCAGTGCCCGCCCGGAGTGGCGGGTCTCAACCACCTGATGATCCAGGTGAACTCGATCGATGACGTCGGCACTGGCTACGAGATCGCCCAGGAGCTGGGCGTGCCGATCACGCTGTCCATAGGCAGGCACTCGAACGACCAGCAGTTCAGCTTCTACCACTCGACGCCCAGCTCGTTCCACGTGGAGTACGGCTACGGCGGCCTCGAGGTCGACGACGAGACGTGGATCCCGCGGGTCTACGACCG
>DASUQN010000277.1:0-3274 GCA_036280515.1 Intrasporangium sp.
ATCTCCGCCTCGGAGCGGCTGGCCGAGTCCTTCCCGGCCAGCAGCGCCGACCCGGCGATCGTCGTCACGACCGACCATCCCCAGGCCGTCCTCGCCGCAGTGGAGGGCGCCGACGGCGTGACCTCGGCACGCATCGGCAACTTGGGTGGCGGCGTGACCCAGATCGACGCCGTCCTCGCCGGCGCGCCGTCGTCCGATGAAGCGCAGCTCGGCGTGACCAACCTGCGGAGCGCTGTGGCGGCCTTCGACGGGACCCATGTCGGTGGCACCGAGGCCGTCGCCCTCGACACCGCGACTGCGGCCACGGACGATCTGCGCCTCATCCTGCCTATCATCCTGGTCGTCGTACTGGTGGCCCTGATGCTGCTGCTGCGCTCGGTCGTCGCACCGATCATCCTCGTCACCACCGTCGTCGGGACGTATGTCGCCAGCCTCGGGATCTCGTGGGTGCTCTTCACCCAGGTCTTCGGCTTCGAGAGGCTCGATGACACGGCGCCGCTCTATGCCTTCGTGTTCCTCGTGGCCCTCGGTGTGGACTACAACATCTTCCTCGTCAGCCGGGCGCGCCAGGAGGCCCGCGAGCATGGCGTCCGGCAGGGCATGCTCCGCGCCCTCGCTGCCACGGGTGGCGTCATCACCAGCGCCGGCATCCTCCTCGCGGCCGTCTTCGCCGTCCTCGGCGTGCTGCCACTCGTCGTGCTGGCGCAGATCGGCGTGATCATCTGCGTCGGAGTGCTCCTCGACACACTTGTGGTTCGGACCCTGCTCGTGCCCGCCATTGCGCTCGTTCTCGGCGACCGCTTCTGGTGGCCGCGCACGGTCTCCCAGGAGGCTGAACAGCGCGCAGGGACACCACAACTCGTGTAGCCGAGTACGGCACGACGATGCGGTGAGAGGATGCACACACATGAGTCGGGCGCGTCGCGTGCGCTGGCCGCAGGACCGAGCACGACTGGGAGCAGGACAGTGGAGTACCGGATCCGCTTGGCCACCGCCACAGATCAGGAGGCCGTCGAGGAAGTCACTCGCGCTGCCCACCAACCCTGGGTCGAGGTCATCGGTGGCCGCCCGGGACCGATGGACGCCGACTTCGCATCCCTGATTGGCGACGGGAAGGTCTACGTCGCGGTGGCCGACAGCGCACTCGGCCTCCACCCGTCCGTCGGCGGGGTGCTCGTGCAGGCGATCGAGGAATCGGCTCTCCTCATCGAGAACGTCGCGGTTCACCCTGCGCACCAGCACCGCGGCCTGGGTCTCGCGCTCATCACGTTCGCCGAGGACACGGCCCGTGCGCGCGGACTGGCTGCGGTGCGGCTCTACACCCACGAACGGATGGGGACGAACATCGCCTGGTACGAGAAGCTTCGCTTTGTCATCAGCGGAACCGAGCCGATTGACTCCGGTCGGCTCGTGCACCTGCGCAAGGCGATTCCAGATGCCGGCTAGCCGCTTCTCCGCATCAGCTGGCTGCACGGTCCTCGGACAGGATTTGGAGGATGGCCGGACCGTCGCCGGGCTGCTTTGATGGGCGAAAGACCTCGAGGAAGAGGTGGTCATGAACGGGACAGACCGTCACCGCAGCGCCGAGCTCGACTCCCAGAGGGCGGGCACGCGCCGAACCGTCCGTTACGTCGCGGCCGCCATGAGCGCGGCCGTCGCGATCCTCTACGTCGTGCTCATGCTCCTCGTGAGGAACGCCGAGCTCGAGCCGGGAGCGACCGACACGACGACCTACGGCGGCTATGTCGGCCTCGCCGTCGCCTATGCGATCGGCGCGGTGATCCTCGTCGTCGTCGACAACCGGACCCTGCACCTGCTCGGAGCCGGCGTACAGATCGTCGTCCTCCTGCTCTTCCTCGCCTTCGGCATCGGGCTGCTCGGCGAAGGGGCCTTCGAGAACGAGGCCATCAGCCACCTGCCCATCGGCTTGTGGGCGACGCTCATCACCGGTGCGCAGGTAGTCCTGCTCGCGATGCTCGGCTATCTCGCCGACTGGCGCGTCCCTCAACCCGAGCGCTGAGCAACCGCTGGCAAGACCTGCCACCCGACCCCGGACCCGCTTGCCACAAAGTGACACGACGGGAAGGTCTCACGCGCGCCTAGGCTCGGGCACAGCGGCATACGGCATCATCCACGCACGAGGAGCGCATGTGAGCGGACCCCTGGACGACATCGTCGTCATCGACCTCTCGCGAGCCCTCGCAGGACCGCACGCCGGCATGATGCTCGGCGACCTCGGGGCGCGCGTCATCAAGGTGGAGACGCCAGGGCACGGCGATGACACGCGTGGGTGGGGCCCACCGTTCGTGGGCCCTGAGGAAGACCCCATCTCGACCTACTACCTCTCCTGCAACCGCAACAAGGAGTCGGTCACCCTTGACCTCAAGTCCGAGGACGGGCGCGACACACTGACGCGTCTCGTGCAGCACGGGGACGTCCTGATCGAGAACTTCCGCCCCGGTGTCCTCGACCGGCTCGGCTTCCCGACCGAGCGGCTGCACCAGCTCAACCCACGCCTCGTGATCCTGTCGATCAGCGGCTTTGGCCACGACGGGCCGGAGGGTGGGCGCGCCGGCTACGACCAGATCGCCCAAGGCGAGGGCGGCTTGATGTCGCTCACCGGCAGCGGTCCTGACGACCCCCAGCGAGTCGGTGTCCCGATCGGGGACCTCCTCGCGGGGATGTACGGCGCGTACGGAGTCACGGCCGCCCTGCACGACCGCAACCGGACCGGGCGGGGGCGCGTCGTGCGCACGTCGCTGCTCGCCGCCATCGTCGGGGTGCACGCCTTCCAGGGCACCCGATACACCGTCGCCGGCGAGGTCGGGCGCGCGCAGGGCAACCA
Organism: Intrasporangium sp.; assembly: GCA_036280515.1. Lineage (GTDB taxonomy): Bacteria > Actinomycetota > Actinomycetes > Actinomycetales > Dermatophilaceae > Intrasporangium. Next base: position 2,846 of record DASUQN010000277.1, read on the forward strand.
CCACCCCTCGATCGCCCCCTATGGCCTGTTCACGTGCAAGGACGGCATGGTCCAGATCTCCTGCGGGAGCGAGGGGCTCTGGGTCAAGCTCGCCAACGCGTTCGGCATCGACCCTGCGACGCCCGGCCTGGCCACCAACCGCGAGCGGGTCGCGAACCGGGACCGCCTCATCGAGATCATCGACGGGGCCTTTGCGCCCTATGGCCTCGACGAGCTCGTCGAGCGGCTCGCCGAGGTGGGTGTCCCGGCAGGTCAGGTCCGGACGCTGGACCATGTCTACGAGTGGGAGCAGACGAAGTCACAGGGGCTGGTCCTCGACGTCGACCATCCGGTGCTCGGGTCGATCAAGATCCCGGGGCCACCGATTCGCTTCGACGACAACGCTTTTGCCGGTGGGCGTGAGGCGCACCTGCACCCGCCGATGCTTGG
>DASUQN010000278.1:0-2266 GCA_036280515.1 Intrasporangium sp.
GCGCTCGTCCGGGTCGAGCCCGAGCCGCTCGTCGAGGATCTGGTGGTACTTGAGCGTCCGCCGGCCGGTCTCGGACCACACGATCCGTACCAGCCCTCTATCCCTGAGGGCACGCGCGGTCCGCTCGACGGTCTGGTCGTCGAAGTCGACGACCGGCTCTCGGTTGCTCGTCTGGTTGCACGCGGCCCGCAGCGCATTGGCCGTGAGGGGGTACGAGGCCGGCACCGTCGCCTGCTTCTCCAGCAGGCTGCCCAGCACGCGCTGGTCCTCCGGATCCAGGACAGGGAGCTCGCTCACCTTCACGACCCTAGATCCGTTTGGCTTCGGCGTCCCAGCGCGGGAGGAGCGGGTGGTTGCGTCCGTGGGGAAGCGAGCTTAGCGGCATACGGAAGATGCCGTATGCCGCTGAGCTGGGTGGGTTTCGACGGTGAGCTGGGTGCCCCCTCGCTCACCAGCGGTTGCGCACGTCCTCGGCCCACCCGTAGACGTCGGCGACAGCCACCCAGCGGCCGTTCTCGTCCCGGGCTCGCCCGGACCACGTCCCGAAGCACTGGTGCGTGCTCGACGAGACGACCACGAGGTCGGTGGCCGACTCCCGGACGTGCTCGGGGGTGAATGTGAGGTCGACGGCCTCGCCGCGCACACGCCAGGGCGCCATCCAGTCGTCCGGGTCGTACTCCCACGTGAGTTCCTCGCTCACCTTGGTGAGCCGTCCGTCGACGAGCAGCGCGTTCTCGACCGAGCCGGTGCCGTCAGTCCAGCGCCCCCCGACCTGGATCCCGATGACCTGCCCGTTGGTGACTCCCGAACCGGCACCCCAGTTCCAGTGGACCGCGCGCGGCCACCGGCCACGGCCGTGGTCGTGGGTGGCCCACGACACTCCCGCGGGGAACGGCTCCGGGTGCCCGTCGACGAAGATCGTGCCCTCGGCGGGGCGGGCGACGTCCTTGACGGTGTACTGGAAGCGCCGCCTGCTCCACGGCACGACGACCCCGAGGGACTCGTGCCCCTCCGGACGGTGCGCGAGGAGGTCGACGCGGACCCGCTCACCCACGGCTCGCAGCCGCGTGCCGCCCTCGACCTCGTCGATGTCGATGCGCACGGCGAGGGTCCGGGCGCGGACCGCGCCCCGCCCGAGGGTCCCGGGCAGCGTCGCGCTGCCGCTGAGCAGGCCGACGGCCTCGTGCGCGATCTCGACGCCGGTGCGGCGGTCGAGCAGCCAGATCGAGTGCATGGCCGCGTAGTCCAGGTCGGACACGGTGAGCGCCACCACGTGGGTCGGAGTCGTCACCGCCCAGTACTCCCACCGCTTGGTCCGCCCCCAGGCACGCCGCCCGCGGCCCACTCCGTCGGTGACGACGAGGGGTGTCCGAGTCCAGCCCACCGCGTCGGGGTTGAGACGCCCGTCGGGGAGGGTGAGCAGCACCGGCGCCGTGATCTCACGCTCGGGAACGGGACGATGCGTGACTGCTTGCGGGAGGGGAACGTCGGCCACGTGCCGAACTCTATGTGGCCCTGCCCGTTCCCCTCCGAGCGGGAGAGGCACCAGGGACGCCGTATGCCGCTGCGCTCGCCCGTACGCATCGGTCGCGCCGTCGCAGGCGGCACGCAACGAGCCCATCTTCACCTGCCACCCAGTGCACGGAAGGGCCTCTGACCAGCGGAAACGTCGGTCAAAGGCCCTTCTTGTGTCTGCGGCGGTACCCGGCTGGGACCGGGACACGCGAAGCACGACGTCGGCACCCGCCGGTCATATTGGCTGCTTTGTTCCGCGCTCGGCAATCACAGGCCCTTGGCCCGGCCGGCCCTGATCAGCGCACTACCGGTAGCGCCGAGCAAGCCGCCGCAGATGAAGATCACGAAGGAAACGATGACGGCCCCGGGGAATCCGCTGAACGAGGACTCATCTATTGCGGTCTGCGTCGCCTGGAATCCCGTGAAGACGAATGAGGCGAAGCCAATGACCACGAGCACGATGCCGATCACCTGAAGGACGCGGCCGAACCGCATGCGCACCCGGTCGGGGTTGAGTCGGCCTTGACGCTCCAGCACGTCGAGGATGGCACTGTCGAGCCGGGAGGCGGCAGCGTTCCGGTCAAGTTGGTCGTCCGAAGTAAACGATGCGAGGCCCGAGACGTCAACGAACTGGGTGCGCTGGAGCATGAACTGCAACTCGTCGGGCAGCCGGACATGCTCCACGACCGCTGGGACGATCGGCACCCGCAGGTTACGTGCGGCCGCGATCTCGTCGAGAACCCATTCCTTC
>DASUQN010000279.1:0-4695 GCA_036280515.1 Intrasporangium sp.
CCGAGGATCGTGGCGCTGCCCGACGTTGGTGTCGTCAGGCCGACCATCATCCGCATCGAGGTCGACTTGCCGGCCCCGTTCGGTCCGAGGAAGCCGGTCACCCGGCCACTTCGGGCCACGAAGCTGACGTCGTCCACGACGGTCTGTTTGCCGTACGTCTTCGTCAGGGAGTCGACGGTGATCATGGGCGATCCTTTCCTTCCGGCCATGACCGTGTGTGGAGGTGCATGGACCTGGTCCTTTGCAGTGGTTGATCTGATGCTTCAACGCTAGGAACCGGGTGCCACCCGTCGCGTCGTCGCGAGGTCGCGAGAGGGTCCGACGAGCCGACGATCTTTCACGTCCTACCTTGGGAGGACGCCGTGGAGGATGCCGTGCCCGTGCGCTCAGGCGAGGTCGGACGCGTCGAAGAGCCCGGACTGGTAGGCGAGGACGATCGCCTGGGCGCGGTCGCGCACGTCGAGCTTCTGGAGCAGTCGGGTCACGTGGGTCTTGACGGTGGTCTCGCTGATGAACAGCTCGCGTCCGATCTCGGCGTTGGACAGGCCGCGCGTGATGAGCCGGTAGACCTCGAGCTCCCGCGTCGTCAGGCTCTCGACCACGCGGGCAGGGGCATGCCGGTTCAGCCTGGTGAAGTGTTGGATGACGCGCTTGGTGACGGCGGGAGAGAGCAGTGCGTCGCCGGCTGCGATGGTGTGGACTGCAGCGATGAGCTGCTCGGGTGGGTCGTCCTTGAGGACGAAACCGCTCGCCCCCGCCCGTAGCGCCTCGTAGACGTAGTCATCCAGGTCGAACGTCGTGAGGATGAGGACGCGGGCCGCGGGATCGGCGGCCAGGATCCGTCGCGTCGCCTCGAGCCCGTCGAGCTCGGGCATGCGGATGTCCATGAGGATGACGTTCGGGTGGAAGCGCGCGGCCTGGGCGATCGCCTCGAGGCCGTTGCTCGCGTCGGCGACGACCTCGATGTCGGGCTCGTCGGCGAGCAGCAGCCGGAAGCCCGCCCGCACCATCGACTGGTCGTCCACCACGAGCACTCGGATCGTCATGTGCCGGCTCCATCGAGGGGGAAGCGGGCGCGTAGCACGTAGCCACCTGCCCGTGAGGCTCCCGCTGACATCTGCCCGCCGTAGATCTTGACGCGTTCCCGGATCCCGACGAGTCCATGGCCGAGGCCCCTGTCGGAGTCGCCGTCGTAGCCGTGACCGGACGCGCCGCTCGATGCACCGCCCGTGCCGTCGTCGCGGACCTCGAGCTCCAGCTCTCCCGGTCCGTACCGCACCTGCACCAGCGCCTGCTTGGCGTCGGAGTGCTTGAGGCTGTTGGTCAACCCCTCCTGGACGATGCGGTAAGCCGACAGGTCCAACCCGGGCGGCAGGGTCACCGGCTCGCCCTCGACCTCGAGTCGGACTGGCAGCCCGGCGGCCTGCACGTGCGCCACGAGCGTCTCGAGGTCGTTCAGGCCCGGCTGCGGCACCAGCTCGAGCGACTCGTCGTCGTGGCGCATCGCGTTGAGCAGTCGCCGCATCTCCGCCAGCGCGGTGCGACCCGTCTGCTCGACGTCCCCGAGGGTCTCGCGGACCTCCGCTTCACCCGCCGGCATCCGGTGGCGGACCGCTCCGACCTGGAGCACCATGACGCTCACCGCGTGCGCGACGACGTCATGCAGCTCGCGCGCGATCCGCCCACGCTCCTCCGCCACGGCGACCCGCGCCGCGATCTCGCGCTCCCGCTCCGCCCTGGCCGCCCGCTCCTCGGCGATCTCCGTCTGAACTGAACGCTCCCGGAGGGCGAAGCCGACGAGCCAGCTCATGCCGAAGAGCGCCGGCGTGAAGATGAGGTCATCGGTCGAGTGGTTCGGGCTGTTGTTGACCACGATCGCCGCGCCGCCGACCGCGATGACCAGGCCCACGCGCGCCTCCACGTCGCGTCGCAGGTTGCCGAGGAGCAGGGCGGCGCCCATCCCGGCAAGGAAGAGGCCGGCCCGGTTGACGATCAGCAGCCCGTCGAGGAACGACAAGGCTGCGCTGAAGAGCCACATGGCTGCCGGCGCGGCGAACGGGAACCGGCGTCGCCCGAGGAGCAGGAGCACGACGAGGGCCACGGCGACAGCCTCGAGCCACAGCAGAACTCCGGTTGGCCGTTGTGGATCGTGTCGCGTGAGGACGCCGACCGCGCTCGCGAGCGCCGTCCCTGCGATCAGGACGTCGACTCCGTGCCTCGACGCGAAACGCCACGCGCTCCCCACGTCCTCACGGTACTCAGCCCGCGCTTCGGCGGTCGTCCTACGAAAGTAGGAGGCAGGGCGAACGCGCCAAGGCAACGGCAAGGGGTATGCCGCTGAGCTCGCTCACCAGGTCGGCTGACCTCGCGACGTGGCTCAGTTGTCCTGCCCGCGAGCGGGCCCGTGCTGCAGGCGGAGGAAGCCACTCGTCAAGTCCATCCGCCGCACCACGGTGCGCAGGGGTCCCGTTGCTGCGGCCACGGCGACGTCCTTGCTGACGAACTCCGGTTGGGTGCACTCGTACTCGCGTCCGCGCAGCCGAACCGTGCACCGGCCAGCCGCTCGTACATTGCGCACCCAGTCCGTGTTGCGTCCCCAGGGCAACCCGATGAAGAAGGTGCCGGGCGTCGCGATGAATGCGAGGGGTGTCGAGAACTCACGTCCACTCTTGCGCCCGGAGTGCCGGAGCACCCCCCAGACCGGAATCAGGCGACGGCCGGCCAGCAGGAGGGCGATCCGGTTGAACGTCTTGACCGAAGCAGGAGGACCAGCCATCAGCCCACAGTAGGCCGCTGGCGGACTGCTGCTTCAGGGTCCTATGGCGCGACGTCGACGTGGAGCGTCACGAAGAAGTCGTCGGCGTCGATCTGCGTCACCGCGTCCAGCTGCACGTGGGCCTCGGGCGTGGCGGAGATGACATGAGCGTCGGCGTAGGAGTAGCACAGCCGTTGCGTCCAGACCCACTCGAGGAAAGCCGCACGTTGCGACAGCTCGAGACCCTTCCCCTTGAGGCTCCAGGCCGCTGATGCCTGGATGAGCGGTTCGCTTGCAGGCGCATGGCCACGGGGCGGCCGAACCTGTAGTTCGAACCCGGTGAGGAGCCGGTCTTCGCCGAGGTAGTACTCGACGTCGACACTCATGCCGCCCAGGTCGTGCCCGCTGCTCGGCGCGGCCGTGCGGGTGAGGTGATCGAGCAGCTTGCGATAGGCCGCAGGGTTGCCGAGAAGGATGTCGGTGCGCATGAATGGTCCCTTCCATGAACTGGGCTGGCGGCACCGGAGATGGTGCAGCTCAAAGGGACTCACCGAGTACGTCGGCCACTCTAGCCGGTCGCAGCAAAGCGCGTGGTCGTGGTGACCGTGAGGCTCCCGGGTTTGCGCGCGCCGACCTGCGAGGATGTCGACGTGCCGGAGCAGACTCGTGTGCGCACCCCAGTCGGGTGGCGTGAATGGGTCGCTCTCCCCGGGTTCGGGGTGCCGTGGATCAAGGCAAAGGTCGACACCGGCGCCCGGTCCTCGTCGCTGCACGCCTTCGACATCGAGCACATCACGCGGGACGACGAGCCGTGGGTGCGCTTCTCCGTCCACCCGTGGCAGCGGTCCGACAGGGACGCCGTGGTCGTCGAGTGTCCCATCCAGGACGAGAGGATCGTCCGCAGCTCGTCCGGGCACGCCGAGGAGCGCATCGTGGTGCTCGTCGACGTGGTCCTCGGCAAACGCACGATCGAGGCGGAGGTCAGCCTGTCCAACCGAGACCAGATGGGCTTCCGGATGCTCATCGGCCGCGAGGCGCTGCGCCAGGGCTTCGTCGTCGATCCCGGCAGGTCCTACCTCGGCGGGCGTCCACGCCTCGCGATGCGCCGCCGGAACAGGGGCCGCTGATGGCGCGGGCGTCCTTTGGCATCGGACCGGTACGGGTTCGCCCGGGCTACGCCCGCGAGGTCGAGCTGCCCATCACCCGACTCGTCACCGGCGCCGAGATCACCCTGCCGGTCCGGGTCGTGCACGGGCGGGAGGACGGACCGACAGTGTGGGTGACCGCTGCGATCCATGGTGACGAGGTCGTTGGCATCGAGGTGATCCGGCGGGTCGTGGCGCGGCTGAACCCCAAGGCCTTCCGTGGCACTCTCGTGGCCGCGCCGATCGTCAACGTCTTCGGCTTCACGTCGGGCGACCGCTACCTGCCCGACCGGCGCGACCTCAACCGCTCGTTCCCCGGCTCGGCGCGAGGGTCGTTGGCGAGCCGCATCGCGCACCTCGTCATGACTGAAGTGGTCGGGCGCGGGGAGGTGGGAATCGACCTGCACACGGGTTCCTTCGGTCGGACGAACCACCCCCAGATCCGGGCCGACCTCGACGACCCGCGGACCCGTGACCTGGCCGAGGCGTTCGCAGCGCCGGTCATGATCAACGCGAGGCTGCGCGACGGCTCGTTGCGCGCGGCCGCCCGGGAGCGCGGCGCGGCCGTGCTGCTCTACGAGGCCGGTGAGGCGTGGCGCTTCGACGCGTGGGCCATCGAGGCGGGAGTCGTCGGGGTGCGCCGGGTGCTCGCGGCGCTGGGCATGGTCGGGCCCGTCGAGGAGGACGCGCCCACTCCGAGCCTCGTCTCCCGCTCCAGCGGCTGGGTCCGGGCCCGGCGCACCGGGATCCTCCAGCTCGACGCGGTCCTGGGCCAGCGGGTCGAGTCCGGCGACC
>DASUQN010000280.1:0-5643 GCA_036280515.1 Intrasporangium sp.
TAGACGCCCGGGTCGAGCGGGATCTCGCCCGGCTTGGGGCGGTAGGTCGTCGGATCGGCCACACCACCACCCTATGTCGGGACACCGACTGGCCCGTATGCCGCTGGGCTGGGTCGCCAGCCCACGCGCTGACCCGGCCCAGCGGCATACGACAGCACGCCGTCAGGTCAGCGTGAACCTGTCCCCGGACACGGCAATCGGCTTGGCCTCCAAGGGCAGTTTCGCTTCGCTGTCGCTCGTGGGCGCGCCGGACTCGATGTCGAAGGCACTTCCGTGGCAGGGGCAGATGATGTGGCCGTCGCTGATCATGGTCACGGCACATTTCTGATGGGTGCACGTGGTCGAGAACGCCTTGAGCGTGCCCCCGACGGGCTGCGTGACGACGACCTTCTGGTCGGGGAAGATCTTCCCGCCGCCGACCGGAATCTCGGAGATGGGGGTGCCGCCCGCCGGCGCCGGAGTGTCGGTCGCGGTTCCCGTGCCGGTCGCGGCATCCGTCGCGCCCGTGGCCGGCGTCGCTGTGGACGGGACGTCGCCCGGCTGCTGGTTCGGCGCCGCGGCGTCGGGCACCGGCGGGCTGCTGCAGGCTGCCAGCGCCCCAGCGCCAGCGATGCCGACGAGGACCGTCCTGCGAGCCGTCGTGCCTTCGGTCATGCCGTTCCCTTCGTCGTTGCGGTCAGGAGGCGGTGCGCTTCGAGGCCGGCCGCGTTCTGGGCGCCTTCGGCGCCTTGGCCACGGTGACGGATGACGTTGTCTTCTTGGCCGCGGCCGTCGTCGCCCCCACACTGCGGGCCCCGGTCGTGCGGGAGCGCGGCGTGGCCTGTGCAGAGCCCATGGATCGTGAGGGGGTCCGCGCGGTCCGCTCGAGGATCGGCCGGAGGAACCGCCCCGTGTGGCTGGCCTCCACCTGGGCCACGTCCTCGGGCGTGCCCTCGGCGACCACCTCGCCGCCGCCGAAACCGCCCTCGGGCCCGAGGTCGATGAGCCAGTCGGCGTTCTTGATGACGTCGAGGTTGTGCTCGATCACGATGACCGTGTTGCCCTTGTCGACGAGGCCCTGGAGGACGTCGAGCAGCTTGCGGATGTCCTCGAAGTGCAGGCCTGTCGTCGGCTCGTCGAGGACGTAGACGGTGCGCCCGGAGGAGCGCTTCTGCAGCTCGCTCGCCAGCTTGACGCGCTGCGCCTCGCCACCCGAGAGCGTCGGCGCCGGCTGACCGAGCCGGACATACCCGAGCCCCACGTCGTTGAGCGTCTTCAGGTGCCGTGAGATCGCCGGCACCGCCCCGAAGAAGTCGGCCGCCTCCTCGATGGGCATGTCGAGCACGTCCGCGATGGTCTTGCCCTTGAAGTGCACCTCGAGGGTCTCCCGGTTGTACCGGGCGCCGTGGCAGACCTCGCACGGGACGTAGACGTCCGGCAGGAAGTTCATCTCGATCTTGATCGTGCCGTCGCCGGCGCAGTTCTCGCAGCGTCCGCCCTTGACGTTGAAGGAGAACCGGCCGGGCTGGTAGCCCCGCACCTTGGCCTCCGTCGTCTCGGCGAACAGCTTGCGCATGCTGTCGAAGACGCCGGTGTACGTGGCCGGGTTCGATCGCGGGGTGCGCCCGATCGGGCTCTGGTCGACGTGGACGACCTTGTCGAGGTGGTCCAGTCCGGTGACCGACTTGTGCCGTCCAGGCACCCTCTTCGCGTTGTTGAGCCGGTTGGCGAGGACGTTGTAGAGGATGTCGTTGACGAGGGTCGACTTGCCCGAGCCCGACACTCCGGTCACCGCGACGAGGTTGCCGAGCGGGAAGTCGACGGTGACGTTCTTCAGGTTGTTCTCCTTGGCTCCCGTCACGGTGAGCCGACGCCCGTCGTGACCGCGGCGCACGACGGGCACGGGGATCTCGCGACGGCCGGACAGGTACATGCCGGTGAGCGAGTCGGGGTGCTCGAGCAGGCCCTGGACCGATCCCGAGTGCACGACGTGGCCGCCGTGCTCGCCGGCGCCCGGGCCGATGTCCACCACCCAGTCCGCCGTGGCGATGGTGTCCTCGTCATGCTCGACGATGATGAGCGTGTTGCCGAGGTCGCGCAGCCGCGTCAGCGTGTCGATGAGCCGGTGGTTGTCCCGCTGGTGCAGTCCGATGGACGGCTCGTCGAGGACGTAGAGGACACCGACGAGCCCCGACCCGATCTGGGTCGCAAGCCGGATCCGTTGCGCCTCGCCGCCCGACAGCGTCCCCGCTGGACGGTCGAGCGAGAGGTAGTCGAGTCCGACGTCGACGAGGAAGCCGAGCCGGGAGTCGATCTCCTTGATGACCCGCTCGGCGATCTGCTGCTCGCGCGAGGTGAAGTCGACGTTGTCGAGGAAGCCGGCTGCATCGCAGATCGCGAGCCCGCACACCTCGGAGATGTTCTTGCCCCCGATGAGCACGGCGAGCGACTCGGGCTTGAGCCGGGCGCCCTTGCACACTGGACAGGGCACCTCGCGCATGTAGCCCTCGTAGCGCTCCCGGCTCCAGTCCGAGTCGGTCTCGGCGTGCCTGCGCTTGATGAACGGCACGACCCCCTCGAAGCCGGTGGTGTAGGACCGGTCGCGACCGTAGCGGTTGCGGTACCGCACGTGGACCTTGTAGTTCTCCCCGTGCAGCAGCGCCTGCTTGGCCCGGCTCGGCAGCGCCTTCCACGGCACGTCCATCGAGAACTTGAGGTCCTCGGCCAGCGCGGACATGACGCGCTGGAAGTACTCGGCCGACCCCGAGCCCTGGGCCCACGGCTGGATGGCCCCCTCCGCCAGCGTCAGGTCCTCGTCGGGCACGGCGAGCTCCGGGTCGACCTCGAGCTCGGTCCCGATGCCGGTGCACTCGGGGCACGCGCCGAACGGCGAGTTGAAGGAGAAGGACCGGGGCTCGATCTCGTCCATCCCGAGCGGATGGTTGTTGGGGCAGGCCATCCGCTCGGAGAAGCGCCGCTGGCGCTCCGGGTCCTTGGCGTCCCGGTCGACGAAGTCGACGAGCACGATGCCACCCGCGAGGCCGAGGGCGGTCTCCACGGAGTCGGTGAGCCGGCGCTTGGCGCCCGTGTCGTCGCCCTTGGCCACCAGCCGGTCGACGACGACCTCGATCGTGTGCTTCCGCTGCTTCTCGAGCTTCGGCGGCTCGGACAGTGCCACGACGTCTCCGTCGACGCGCGCGCGGGCGAAGCCCTTGGTCTGCAGCTCGGCGAAGAGGTCGACGAACTCACCCTTTCGGCCCTGCACCACGGGGGCGAGCACCTGGAAGCGGGTGCGGTCCTCGAGGGTGAGCAGCTGGTCCACGATCTGCTGCGGCGTCTGCCGCGTCACCGGCTCACCGCAGACAGGGCAGTGCGGGCGGCCCGCCCGCGCGAAGAGCAGACGCAGGTAGTCGTAGACCTCGGTGATCGTTCCGACCGTCGACCGCGGGTTGCGGCTGGTCGACTTCTGGTCGATCGAGACGGCTGGCGACAGACCCTCGATGAAGTCGACATCCGGCTTGTCCATCTGTCCGAGGAACTGCCGGGCGTAGGACGAGAGCGACTCGACGTAGCGACGCTGGCCCTCGGCGAAGATCGTGTCGAAGGCGAGCGAGGACTTACCAGAGCCGGAGAGGCCGGTGAACACCACGAGGCTGTCACGGGGGAGGTCGACCGCCACATCCTTGAGGTTGTGCTCGCGCGCACCCCGCACGACGAGCGAGTGGGGGTTGATGTCCCTGTTGGTGGGCGTAAGACTCACGCGCCCCATGCTAGGTCGGTTCACCGACAGTCCCCCAAACGCATGGGCGGCCGTATGCCGCTGGGCCCGCTCCCGCCCTCCGCGCAGTCCCGGCCAGGCGGGCATTTCTTAGGGGGTGCATGGGGGGCGGAGCCCCCTATGGGTCGGCTTTTTGGGGGGTGCATCGGGGCGGAGCCGCCCATGGGTCGGCATACGGTGTCCTCATGAGCGGAAGCCAGCCGAAGGTGAGGGCCACGCCCATCGAGGACTACGCCGTCATCGGCGACACCCAGACGGCCGCGCTCGTCAGCCGGGAAGGCTCGATCGACTGGCTCTGCCTGCCGCGGTTCGACTCACATGCCTGCTTCGCGGCGCTCCTCGGCACTCCGGACAACGGTCGGTGGCTCATCAGGCCGGTCGATCCAGCTACCAGGACGACACGTCGGTACCTCGATGACTCCTTCGTCCTCGAGACGACCCACCAGACATCGACCGGGGTGGTCCGGGTACTCGACGTCATGCCCCTCGGCGACGGACGAGCCGACGTCCTCCGGCGCATCGAGGGCGTGTCGGGAACGGTGCGGATGCGTCACGAGTGGATCGTGCGGTTCAGCTATGGCCGGACCAAGCCGTTCGTGAGCCGGCACACCGAGGAGCGCGAGGCCGGGATCGACCAGATCATCACCGCGATGGCTGGACCGGACATGATCGTCCTCCGCGGCGCACGGCTACCCCATGCCGAGAACTGGGCCCACGTCGACGAGTTCGACATCGCCGCAGGCGAGAACCTCGCCTTCGCGACCACCTGGTACAGCAGCGTCGAGACGATCCCGCCGCCGCTCAAGGTCCTGAGCCGTATCGCCGAGACCATCGAGCGCAGCCGCCGGTGGGCGGGCCGGAGCGACTACGACGGCCCCTACGAGAACGCCGTGACTCGCTCCATCCTGGTGCTCCGCCTGCTCACCCATGGCGTCACCGGCGGCATCGTCGCTGCGCCCACGACGTCCCTGCCGGAGGACTTCGGCGGTGAGCGCAACTGGGACTACCGCTTCTGCTGGCTCCGGGACGCCGCGCTGACGCTCGAGTCCCTCCTCGGTTGCGGCTACGTCGAGGAGACCGAGGCGTGGCGGCAGTGGCTGCTCCGCGCGGTCGCCGGCGATCCCGAGGACATCCAGATCATGTACTGCGTCGACGGCGGGCGGGACCTGCCGGAACGCGAGCTCGACCACCTGCCCGGCTATGCCGGCTCTCGGCCGGTACGCATCGGCAACGGCGCCGTGCAGCAATGGCAGACCGACGTCCTCGGCGAGGTCATGATCGCCCTCGAGCAGGCTCGGCAGCAGGGGCTCGCCGAGACCGAGGACTCGTGGATGCTGCAACGCGTCCTCATGGACAACCTGGCGGAACGCTGGCACGAGGCGGACAACGGACTGTGGGAGGTCCGCGGCCCGCAGCGCCACTTCACCCACTCCCGCGTCATGGTCTGGGCCGCTTTCGACCGGGCCATCCAAGGCGTCGAGGAGCACGGGCTCAAGGGTCCGGTCGACCGCTGGCGGGAGCTGCGGGAGCTGGTCCGCGCGGAGGTCATGGACAAGGGCTGGAACGAGGAGAAGCAGAGCTTCGTGCAGCACTACGACACGACCGAGCTCGACGCCTCCCTGCTCACCCTGTCGGCCGTGGGGTTCCTCGCCGGGGACGATCCCAGGATGGTGGGCACCATCCGGGCCGTGGAACGGGAGCTGATGCGAGATGGCCTGGTCCTGCGCTACCAGACCGAGACGGGCGTCGATGGGCTCGACGGCGACGAGCACCCCTTCCTGGCGTGCTCGTTCTGGCTCGTCACGGCCTACGCGAAGGCGGGCATGGTGGCCGAGGCGACGGCGCTCATGGACCGACTCGTCGGACTGGCCAACGACGTCGGGCTG
>DASUQN010000281.1:0-4294 GCA_036280515.1 Intrasporangium sp.
AGCCCCGCGGTCCGCAGCCGGACCTTGACCCAGCCCTCGCGCGGCTGCGGGTCCGGTCGCTCCCCGATGACGAGCCCCGAGAGGGGGTCGGTGGTCGACTGGCTGGCGGCGTAGACGGCGAGCATGTCAGCACCCTAACGAGCAACAGAAGAGCGGACTCGAGTGGGTGCGGGAGGGCTGGGACACCGCTGGGCCCGGTGAACCGGGCCCAGCGGCATACGACCTGATCCCGTGACTCAGCCGCAGCGGTCGGCAAGGCCGGAGACCGCCTCGGCCACCCGCTTCGCGACCCGGTCGTCGAACACGCTCGGGACGACGAGGTCTGCGGCCGGCTCGTCGACGAGGTCGGCGATCGCACGGGCGGCCGCCAGCTTCATCTCCTCGGTGATCGCGCGCGCGCCCGAGTCGAGCGCCCCCCGGAAGATGCCGGGGAAGGCGAGCACGTTGTTGATCTGGTTGGGGAAGTCGGACCGACCCGTCGCGACGACCTCGGCAAACCTGTGCGCGATGGACGGATGGACCTCCGGGTCCGGGTTGGCCAGCGCGAAGATGATCGCCCGCGGCGCCATCCGCATCAGCTCGCGCTCCGGCACCGTCCCGCCCGACACGCCGATGTAGACGTCCGAACCCTCGAGCGCATCGCCGAGCAGGCCGGCGCGCCCAGTCCGGTTGGTGATGGCGCGGAGCGACTCCTTGTGGTCGGGCAGGCCCACTCGATCCGGGCCGATGATCCCAGCCGAGTCCACGACGATGACGTCGCCGACGCCGGCCCGGACGAGGATGGACGACACGGCGACACCGGCGGCGCCCGCCCCGGACACGACGACGGTGAGGTCCTCGAGACGCTTGTCCACGACCTGCGCGGCGTTGTACAGCGCGGCCAGGGCCACGATTGCCGTGCCGTGCTGGTCGTCGTGGAAGACGGGAATGTCGAGGCGGTCCCTGAGGCGACGCTCGATCTCGAAGCACCGCGGCGCCGAGATGTCCTCGAGGTTGATGCCGCCGTAGGTCGGTGCCATCCGGGCGACCGCGTCGACGATCTCGTCCACCGTGCCGGTCTCGAGGCACACGGGGACGGCGTCGACGTCGGCGAAGTGCTTGAAGAGCACCGCCTTGCCCTCCATCACGGGCATCGCTGCGAGCGGTCCGATGTCCCCGAGGCCGAGGACGGCGGTGCCGTCGCTGACGACGGCGACGGTGTTGCGCCTGCTGGTGTAACGAGCGGCCAGGGCCGGCTCGGCCGCGATCGCCCTGGAGACCTCCGCCACCCCCGGGGTGTACAGCAGGGACAGGTCCTCGGCGTCACGCAACGGGGAGGTCGCGTGTACCCCGAGCTTGCCGCCCTCGTGTGCCCGGAACACCGGGTCGTTCACGTCGAAGGGCTGGCTGACGGGCAACGCACTCATGAGAGGAACTCCTCGTTCGCATGGGATGAGCATCGACAGGGCGCCGCGCCCTGGCGGAAATGGCAAGGGCCGCGGGTCTGGCCTCTGGTGCGAAGATGCGAAACGGGGGTTGCCCGAACGCGGACAGTCTGCCACAACGCATGGGCCGGCGACACGTGCCGGTGGAAATCGTCGGCGTCAGGGTCACCTACGAGCGTCGCCTGAGATCGGCGCCACTCGATGCCGACGGCTGGGCTGCGTCGAGATGGCGCAGGAGCGCGTCGACCACGTGGGGGTCGTACTCGTAGCCGAGGCCAAGGTAGATCCGCTCGACCGCCGCATCGCGCGCTGTCCGGCTCCGGGACCCTTCGGTCAGGTCCTCGTAGGCGTTGACCACCTTGATGATCCGGCTCGTGAGGGGGATCTCCTCGCCGAACTCACGCAGTTGGCGATACGGCGTCGCCTGGTGCTCCAGGATCTGCGCCACGTCGTCGAGGACCCCGGTCTCGCGCACGATGGCAAGGGTGTCGGCACCGATGCGCCGCTGGTCCGCAGGCGCCGCGAGGACGGTCGCGCCGCCGGGGATCGGGTCGACGAGGGCGACCTGGCCGATGTCGTGCAGGAGGGCGGCGTACTCGAGATCGAGCAGGTCGCGCTCGGACAGGCCGAGCTCCCGGCCCACCGCGACGGAGGTCGCGGCGACCCGCTCGGAGTGTCCCGCCGGGGTGTAGCCCGCAGCGTCGGTGAGCCGGGCGAGGGTGCGGATGCTCTGCAGGTAGGTGGCCCGGATGCTGACGTATCGGCGGAACGCGAAGAGCGTGAGCACCAGGGGCGAAAGGAAGAGCGGCACCGCCGGAGCACCCAGTGGCGGCACGGCCAGGGCGATGAGCACACCGGTCACGGCGAGGGCCGTGGAGAGGGCGAAGCTCGACCGCAGCTCGTCCTGGAGGGTCTGCCACCACGCCGCTCGGAGCAGAGCGCGTGCGGTCGTGGTGACGAACGCGTCGGCGAGGAGTCCGACGAACGCGATCGCGAGCATGAGCACTGCCCTCTGCCACGGCTCCAGCCCGTCGTCCCTGACCGGTTCTCCCCCTGCCTGGCCCAGATGGAGCCCTCGGTAGAGCAGGGCGGCGACGACGATGCTGATGAACCGTCCGGCCGTCTCCAGCGGGTTGACGGGGCGCCCGGTCAGGTGCCTGGCGAGCGCCGCCACCGTCATCGCCATCGCGGTCACCGCGAGGACGAACACCGAGCCGTAGGACACACCCCGGCCGCCGGGCAGCTCGGCGGTGAAGACGAAGCCCAGCGCGGCGGCGGTGGCGATGGGGGCCGAGCCGCGGAAGCGGGGGCCGGCCAGCTGGAACCACTCGCCGATGAGGATGGCGGCGGCGAACGTCCCGACGAGCCACACGGTGCCAGGGTCGCCCCAGGCCGGGGAGTCCTCAGACAGCAGGATGAGGACGGCGCAGATCGCAAGCGCCCCGGCGGCGACGCCGTACGGCGCGACACCGCGTCGGCGCTCGACCGTGGTCACGGCTCCGCCTCCTCGGGGGGAGGCCACCCGTGCTTGTTCAGCACGCTGCGGAGGGAGGCGAGGACGGCTGGGTCGAACCGGCCGCTGTCGGCGTCGATGAGCTGGAGACCCTGCTCCGGCGACATGGCCTGACCGTCCTCGTCCCGCTGGGTGAGGGCGGTGAAGCAGGCCGCCACGGCGACGATCCGCGCGGAGAGCGGGATGGCATTCCCGCCCAACGCTGCGGGACTGCCGCGACCGTCGAAGTACTCGTGCTGATGCCGGATGCCGGAGCGCGCCTCGTCGAGGAAGTCGATGCCCTCGATCATCCGGGCCCCGACGACACCATGCGTCGCGAGCATACGGAGCTCCTGCGGGGCCAGGTCCTCGACTGGACGCCGCAAGGTCCGTGCCGGAACGGCGAGGTGGCCGATCTCGTGGAGCGTCCCGGCGTGACGGACCGTCCCGATCTGGTGCGGTCCGAGCCCGAGGTCCTCGGCGAGCCACTCGGCCAGCCTGGCCGTGCGGCGACTGCGCTCCACCGCTGCCGGCTCCTTCTTCCCGAGTGCGGTGACGAGCGTGTCCAGCGTGCGCCGGTGCGAGCGCAGCTCGTCGCCGTACTGGATGAACGCCCAGCGCGCGGCGAGGAGCGGCGCGAGGACGAGGACGGCGCTGAACGGACCAAGGTCGGCAGGAAACCACAGCACCACGAAGAGGAAGCCGATGATGCCGTAGCCGACGTACGCCCAGCCCGAACCGCTGAGGACGCGGCGCACCATGACCGTGAACGGGACCCCTTTCGAGAAGTGGATGACCCCCGCGAGGAGCACGGCGTTGGTCAGGCAGCCGACGACGTCGGCCACGAGGATGGGGATGCCGACCGACTGGGTGATCGTGAGGGCACCCTCCAGAGAACCGAGGTCGGCACGTGCGCCGCCGACGTAGGAGTAGGCCAGGGCACCGGCGGCCCCGACGATCGCGGTCATCGCCATGTTGAAGACCGTCGTGGACCACCGTGGTGCACGCCGGTCGACGGTGACCGACAGCAGCCCCACGATCCACGCCCCGAGCGGGCCGACGATGGTTGCCGAGGCGAGCAGGATGATGCTGAGGAACGAGAACCCGATGCGAGAACCGACGTCGGGCTCTCGAAGCTGGAAGCTGAGGATCCCCATGCTGCTGAGCAGCAGCAGGGCTGGCAGATCGAAGTGCGGATCGGTCTGCCAAGCCACGACGCCGACCCCGAGAGCGCCCAGACAGACGAAGCCGATGTAGAGGTGAAGGAGTCGGGCGTGAACGCCCGACCGGCGAACGGTGGCCCTCGGCCCGCTCGCCCGCGCGAGCCCAGTCATGGGATCAAGGATCGCTCTGGACCAGACGAGTCACCAAGCGAGCA
>DASUQN010000282.1:0-3336 GCA_036280515.1 Intrasporangium sp.
GGGCAGGGAGGCCGCCGTGCTGCGTGACCTCCGATCGACCGAGGTCGGCACGGCCGCACGTGCGGGGCTGGCGGAGGCCGGCATCATTCTCGTCGGTGAACGTGCGGGGACCTCGCCCGGCGCTCTCTCGGCAGCCGCGCAGCTGGCCGCCGAGACCGGTGCCCGGCTGGCCTGGGTGCCCCGTCGTGCCGGCGAGCGTGGTGCGCTCGAGGCGGGCGCGCTCGGCGCGCTGCTTCCTGGCGGCCGCCCGATGACCGACGCGGCGGCCCGGGGCGAGGTCGCGGCCGTGTGGGAGGTCGACGCTCTGCCCGACACCCCGGCCCGCGACACCGCCGGCATCATCGCCGCGGCCGCATCCGGCGACCTGGACGCGCTCGTCGTCGGTGGGGTGGACCCTGCGGACCTCGGCCTCAGCGACACGAGTAACGCCCTCCAGCGCGCCTTCGTCGTCTCCCTCGAGCTGCGCGAGTCCGCAGTGACGCCGTTCGCCGACGTGGTCCTACCCGTCGCGGCGCAGGCCGAGAAGGAAGGCTCCTACGTCAACTGGGAGGGGCGCATCCGTCCCTTCGAGCTGGCCCTGACGACCAACCACGTCAGCGACCACCGTGCGCTGGACATGCTCGCCGGCGAGCTCGGCCACTTCCTCGAGACCGGGACCAAGCGCCAGATCCACGACCAGTTCGAGGCGCTCGGGCCATGGTCGGGCACCAGGGGTCTCTCGGCCTCCGGCCAGGCGGAGGCGGCTCCGGTCGTCGGTGACGGCCTCGGCGACCACGTCCTCGCCACGTGGCCGACGCTGCTCGACCGGGGCCGGATGCAGGACGGCGAGCCGTTCCTCGCCGGCACCGCCCGAAGGGCGACGGCGCACCTCTCGCCGGGGTCCGCCGAGCGGCTCGGCGTGGGCGACGGCAGCGCCGTCACGGTGACCGGTCCACGCGGGAGCGTCACCGTTCCCGTAGCGGTGGTCGAGGGCATGGTCGACGGCGTCGTGTGGCTCCCGACGAACTCCGAGGGCGTCTCGGTGCGCTCCGGGCTCGGCTCGGAGGCCGGGCACCGGGTCTCCGTCACCGCCTCGGGCACTGGCTCAGACCCAGCCCACCTCACGAAGGGTGGTGTCGGATGACACTCAGCTCAGCGGCATACGGCCTCGTCACTGCGCTGCCAGCGGCGGAGAACCCGTCCGCGGACTTCAGCGACACTCCGCTCTGGCTCTCCCTGGTCAAGGCGGTCCTCATCTTCGTGTACCTGCTGCTCTCGACCCTGATCGTCATCTGGTTCGAGCGGCGCGTCATCGGACGGATGCAGCAGCGTCCCGGCCCGAACCGAAACGGGCCGTTCGGCCTGCTCCAGACGCTTGCCGACGGCATGAAGTCGATGCTCAAGGAGGACATCGCGCCGGCGAATGCCGACCACGTCATCTACCGGGCCGCGGCTCTCATCACCGCGACGATGGCGTTCGTGGCGTTCGCGATCATCCCGCTCGGCGGCACCGTGTCGATGTTCGGCCACCAGACGCCGCTGCAGCTGACCGACGTGCCGGTTGCGGTGCTGCTCGTGCTCGCCGTCGCGTCGGTCGGGGTCTACGGCATCGTCCTCGCCGGCTGGAGCTCCGGGTCGACCTACCCGCTCCTCGGCGGGCTGCGTTCGACGGCCCAGGTCATCTCCTACGAGATCGCCATGGGTCTCGCCCTCGTCGCGGTCTTCCTCTACAGCGGGTCGATGTCGACATCGCAGATCGTCGACGCGCAGAGCTCGCTCTGGTACATCCTCCCGGCGTTCTTCAGCTTCGTGGTCTACGTCATCACCATGGTCGGCGAGACCAACCGACTGCCCGTCGACCTCGCCGAGGGCGAGGGCGAGATCGTCGGTGGCTTCCACACCGAGTACTCCGGCATGACGTTCGCGATGTTCTACCTCGGCGAGTACGTCAACATGTTCACCGTGTCGGCGCTGGCCACGACGATGTTCCTCGGCGGCCCCGCCACCCCGCCCCTCATCTCGGCCATCGGCGACGGCACGTTCGTCGGCGGCTGGTGGGGCCTGCTCTGGGTCACGCTCAAGATGTGGCTGTTCATGTGGTTCTTCGTGTGGCTGCGTGGGTCACTGCCCCGAACCCGGTACGACCAGTTCATGCGGTTCGGCTGGAAGTTCCTCATCCCCGTCACGCTCGCCTGGATCGTCGCGGTCGCCTTCATCCGCGGAGCCCAGCTCGGCTTCCTCGGTGACGACACGGTGACCATCGTCGGTCTCGCCTTCAACCGGGCAACGCTCATCCTGATCAGCGTCGTCGCGGTCCTCGCCCTCGTCATCACCTGGGTCTGGGGTGACCGGGTCGATGCGCGGCGGGCGGCCGCCGAGACGGCGCCGCCCGACGAGATCGACCCGTTCGCGGAGGGCTACCCCGTGCCGCCGATGCCGGGGCAGCGGCTGCGCGAGCCCGCTCCGGCGGACCGCGTGCTCGCGGGCCAGGCCGGCGTGCGGGGCACGACCGTTCGCGGCACCACGTCGTCGACCACGGTCAGCCCGACCGCTGGCCCAGCCGATGATCCGGACGACGGCACCACCGACGACATCCCCGACGGCAACGCCGACGGCGCCCCCGACGGCACCCCCGGCAAGGAGGAGACCCATGGCTGACGAGAACGTCAGCAAGGACAGCGAGAGGAAGGGCAAGGGAGCCTTCGCGGACTTCTTCGCCCCGGTCGCCGGCTTCGGCGTGTCCTTCTCGACGATGTTCCGCAAGGTCGCGACCGAGGAGTACCCCGAGAAGCCTCGCCCCACCCAGCCGCGGTTCCACGGCCGCCACCAGCTCAACCGTCACCCGGACGGTCTCGAGAAGTGTGTCGGCTGCGAGCTGTGCGCCTGGGCCTGCCCGGCCGACGCGATCTTCGTCGAGGGAGCGGACAACGACGACACGCCGCTCGAGCAGGGCGGCAAGGGCCGGTTCAGCCCCGGTGAGCGCTACGGCCGCGTCTACCAGATCAACTACCTG
This sequence comes from Intrasporangium sp., assembly GCA_036280515.1. Classification (GTDB taxonomy): domain Bacteria; phylum Actinomycetota; class Actinomycetes; order Actinomycetales; family Dermatophilaceae; genus Intrasporangium. The sequence goes on from DASUQN010000282.1 coordinate 2,993, forward strand.
CGCTGCATCTTCTGCGGCCTGTGCATCGAGGCCTGCCCGACGCGAGCCCTGACCATGACCAACTTCTACGAGCTGGCGGACAACAACCGCGGTGACCTGATCTTCACCAAGGACCAGCTGCTCGCGCCGCTCCAGGAGAACATGCTCGAGCCGCCGTTCCCGATGGCCGACGGCATGGAGGAGCGCGACTACTACCAGGGCAAGGTCACCGGGCCGACCACCCCGCAGCGCGACTATGTCAAGGCGCGCGCAGACCGAGTCGTCGTGGACCAGAGCCCTCGGGCACACGACGAGCCGGGCAACGTGGCGGCGAGCGAGCCGGGTGAGCACGACGTGGTCCACAC
>DASUQN010000283.1:0-2352 GCA_036280515.1 Intrasporangium sp.
GCGGCCGCGACCGCGGCGTGTCCCGAGGGGTAACCGAGGCTGTCTGCCCCGAAAAGCTCGCGTTCTTCCACGGCCGCAAGAAGAGCGGCCGGGCGGCCGCGGTCCACGACTGCCTTGACCACGAGGGCCACCAGATACACGCCGACCCCGGCGAGCGCGATGGCGACAGCCAAGCGGAACCGACGGAACAGGAGTGCGACGAGCGCGAGAGCCGGGATCGTGATGAACGTGCCGTACTGCATGAAGGGCCACACCGCCGTGTTGAGACCTTGAGGGAGGTCGTTCACCGCCCGGAAGATGCTCGCTTCGAGCGAGGCGAGCTCGGACCGGGCCACCAGCATGGTCGTCAAGAGCACGACCACGGCTGCGCACAGGACGACGAGGTTCCGTCTCGTCTGCGCGAGTGCGGGGTCGTTGGACTGGTGCGGGGCCGGTCCAGCACGCTGGGCCGTTTCCTTGGTTACGGCTCGACCCCCTCCACTTGGGGGGACGATTATGAGCTGGGCACCTGCCGAATGCGAGCCGAGTGCGGGTAGGTGAGGTCAGTCACGCTAGGGGACGTAGTTCACCACTCGGGAGCGTTCCTGTCCTTCGAGGTACGGTCCACCCAGGCGACACACGATCCACACAGTCGAAGGTCCTGTTACGACGCTGAGAGGAGGCATCAGCGGCTCCGTCCCGCGTCCTCATGACTGTCATTGCGTCAACCACCAGCAGGCACAAGAGCCGGCCGAAACGTCCCGGAGGAGGTGGGTCGCATCCGCAGGTTCACGCTCACTTCTTCACCGATAGCGGTCAGTTCGGCTCGCTCGATAAGAATGGACAGCCGGTCGATGACGGGACCTACGAGATCATCGATGGTCATACGTTTCGGATCGGGGACAGCACGTTCGGGTACACCATCACCGGAGACGACACGCTTGCGCTTGAGCCAGTTATCACACCCGAGCAGGGCCGCGAAGCCCTGGCTTCATCGAAGGACTTCACGACGGCCTCCTGGATGGTGAGCGTCGCCTACGAGGGAACGACGTGGAATCGCGTGCCCTGTGAAGGCTGGTGCTGAAACGGGACCACCGCCCCTTAGGTCGCGAAGTAGCTGGCCCGCTCGCGCTGCGCCGCCGCGTCGGCTTGACGGCGCCAGTCCGACTTGACCCGCCAGATGATGTACGTGAACCCGCCGATCGGTATCTGGATCCCGTAGGTGAGGGCCCTGAACAGCAGGACCGCTGCAACGATCGCCGCCTTCTCCCCGCCGCTGAACGCGGTGAGTCCTCCGATATACCCGAGATCGATGAAGCCCACCCCACCAGGGGTGGGGGCGATCGCCGACAAGCTGCGCGAGAACGCGTAGACGGCGAACGCTTCGGCGGTGGACACCTCCTGCTCGGAGACGCCGAGGGCGCGCAGCGAGAGCAGCAAGACAAGGAAGAGCGCGACCTGGCTCAGGACCGTCGTCAAGGTCAGCCTGATCCACCGGTGCTCTATCAACGCGACCGTGTCGCGGCGGAAGCGTGCGGCGCCCTCGCCCCACGTCGTGACCGCGGGCTTTCGGAAGAGGCGACGGAACCACGACACGACGCCACCCAGCCAGTTCCCAATCCTGATCGCGAACTCCTCGCTGCGGAACAACAGCGCGAACAGGCCGACCGCCAGGCCGAGGACGATGACGCCGAGGATAGCGGCCACGATGTACGTGCCCGTCAGGTGCCCGCTCAGCGCGAGGAGCACGAGCGCAAGCATCGGCAGGGCGAGCTTCGTGAAGATGTTCCAGATGCCGGTCACGCCGACGTACAGCGCCACGCTCGTGCCGGTGAACCCCCAGGAGTTGAGGATCGAGTAGGTGAGCCCGACCGCGATCGCGCCGCCCGCCGGCAGCGTGTTGGCGACCGAGGTCGTCGTCTGTGTGAGGACGGCGGCCTTACCGATGCCGAGGCCGGGAAGGGCCGCCTGGTTCGCCCACCAGTAAGTCACGACGTTGAAGATCGTCGCGGCGACGAGCGACCAGGTCTCGATCGGTGTGAGCGTCTTGATCGCCGCCCACACGTCCGAGTAATCCGCGAACCTCGGGATCGCCCAGGTGAAGATGGCGACCACGATCACGACGGAGATGACGTAGCCTACGAGCTTCTTCCACCCGAGGGGCTTGCGGGTCGTATCGCCCACGTGGGCCGACGCCATCACGCGAGGTTACTCCGGCTGGGCCGCCGATTGAGGCGCGTGAGGCCTCCTTCAGGCCAAGTCCAGCAGCCGGGAAGCGTCGCGTCCAGCGACGGTTTCCGTGCCCGCGCTACCCAGCCCTCTTTGCCGAGACTGCTCCGCGTAGACGACCACGGTCCACCCGCGAAGGTCCTT
>DASUQN010000284.1:0-2757 GCA_036280515.1 Intrasporangium sp.
GTTGACCCATGACCCCTGATCGAGTGGACAGCACATTGCCCGAGTCCTGTTCACTCGATTGAGGTGTGGGGGTCAGGGGGTGTCGAGCGTGGCACCGACGATCCGGTGCACGGACCAGGATCTCTCCCGCCCTGACTCGTCGGTCGCGTGGACCCGTCCACCGTCGACCCGCCGGGGGTGGATCAGGTGCCGCGTCGTCGCGCCGAGCCGGTCGGTCACGCCGATCCACACGCCGTGGCCGTCCGCCATGGCCTCCCGCAGCAGCGCCAGGGTGACGACGGGGTCGGTCGTCGGGATGGCCGGGCCGGGGCGCGACGCCTCCTCTGCCCGCCGTTCGTCCAGGGTCGCCTCCGCGGCGCGCAGCCCCGCGACCATCGCGGTCGTGCTGGCCTCGTCCACCGGCGAGGTCGTCGGTGGGGCGATCCTGCGCCTGGGGCGGGCCCGGCGTTGCTCGATTCCAGCCAGCACGACGCCACCGTCCTGCCCCTCGAGGACCGGCGCGAAGCCGTGCTCCCGCAGCAGCTCGACGAGCATCCCGGGGTCGCCGGACGACACGAGTACCGTCGGCGCGATGCGCCGAAGCCGGAGCGGCGCGAGGTCACGGGTGGCGAGCATCGCGTCGAGCACGGCCTCGTCGTCAGAGCGGACGTATGCCGCTGAGTTCCCTACCCGGGTCACGCCGTGCTTCCGCGCGACGTCCGTCACGAGGTACTCGAGGGGCTGGGGGAGCGGGGTGCGGCTCGACCTGCGGATGGTGTCCAGGACGTCCGCCGCGGTCCAGCCGGCGTCGAGCGCGCGACGGATCGAGTCGTGAGTGAAGCGGTGGACAGTGGCGCCGCCCCTCGACTCGATCTCGGAGGCGAGGCGCATGAACGATGCGAGCGCACCCTCCAGCGGTCCCGGGGCCACGGCCGTGAGGTCGGCCTGGACGAGGATGTGGTCGACCGGCCGGGGCAGGTGCGGCGTCATCGCGGCGGCAACCTCGTCGAGTGGCCCCGCTGTCCCCAGACCCGGCGAGCCGCGCAACAGGGCGCGTCCCGGGGAGGAGATGGCGCCGCGGCCGGTGATCCCGAGCCACTCGGCCTCCCGCAGGACTCCGTCGATGGCCACGGACAGTGGGGCCGCCGGCCGCAGGGGGCGCCGCCAGCCGAGCCGCTCGCGGATCGAGTCCGGGTCGGCCGCCGTGCCCGGCTCGAGCGCGGCGAGCTCAGCGAGCACCTCGCGGCGGATCCCGCGGATGGCCGGCCACTGGACGTCGGGACCCAGGGCGTTCGCGGGCGAGTCGCCGACTCGCCCACCGACGAGGTGCGCGGCCCGGGTTGAGGTCAGCCAGGCGCGGGCGACGACCGCCCAACGGTGGCCCGCCTCGCGGGCGGACCACTCGTCCAACTCGGGTGTGGGAGCCCAGACGGGCACGATCTCGCCGTCGTCGCCGACGAGCCCAGCGGCATACGACACCTCGATGACGAAGGCCGCCCGTTCCGGCTCCACGTCGAGCACCTGCTGGGTGACCTTGAGGTCGCGGACGGACAGGCCACCAGCGCGCAGGACGCGCGGCGGCTCCGCGCCCCAGGCTGACGCCAGCTCGTCGATCCGGGAGAGCAGGTCGCTGGTGGCGCCGCCGGCGACGGCGTCCACCACGCGAGCCGAGACGTCTCGCCCAGTGAGATCCGGGGCCCGGAGACGGGAGCTGCGGTGCAGCCGGCCGCCGCGCAGCTCGAGCGCGACCTCGCGCGGCAGGGCGACCCGGTCGCTGCCGAGGGGCACGAGCAGCCGGCGCTCGAGCAGCCAGCTGACGGCCGAGGCGCCGGCGGGCCCCGAGGACATGACCCCTACCGGCGGGCCCCAGGTCAGTCGGTCGAGGATGGCGCGGGCCGCCTCGGGCGCCTCCTCGGTGCAGGACCGGATCTGCGGCACGCTCGGCACGGTGGACTCGGGCGCCGCGGGTCGCAGCTCCCGGTAGGGGAGGCCGAGCCCTGCCACGGATTGGCCGAGCACCTCCGGGATCGTGCGGATGACGTGGATCCCGTCCGCCCCGCGCCAGAGCAGGGCCCGGGCCCACAGGTCCTCCACGAGGGCCCGGACCAGGGACTGCTCCGTCTCGTCCACCACCCCGAGGAGCGGCAGGACGGCATCGGGCTCTCCCGAGTCGCCCCCATCGCCGGCCACGACGAGTGCCTCGAGGACCTGTAGGCGCCCCGCGTCGAGCGCGTCGACGGCCCGCTGCACGCTGGCCCTCGTCGAGGCGCGCGCGGCAAGGCTGGTCAGGTCCGCAGGGGCGGGACGAGCGAGATCGGGGCGCGCGAGCAGCAGCGAGACGAGCTCCCGGTCGTCACGCCCCCGGATGTCGTCGGCCAAGCTGCGGGGCGTCCGCACCTCCCGGCTGTTGATGGCCACCCACCCAACCTATGCGGCTCCACTAGCGTGGAGCCATGAGCGCTCTCTTCCCGGAGCCCGCCCGGCCGTCCTTCGCCGCGTCGTCGGCGGCACCCACCGGGCAGCAGTGGACGATCGGACACGGCCTCTTCGAGGCGACGGTCGTCGAGGTGGGCGGTGGCCTGCGCACCCTGACCCTGCGGGGATCGCCGCTCGTCGCCGGATATGGCGCCGACGAGTCGCCGCGGAGCGGTCGCGGCCAGCAGCTGATGCCGTGGCCGAACCGCATCCGGGACGGCAGGTACACGTGGGAGGGCAAGGAGCTGCAGCTGCCGATCACCGAGGTCGCACGCGGCCACGCGAGTCACGGGCTGGTCCGCT
>DASUQN010000285.1:0-5525 GCA_036280515.1 Intrasporangium sp.
GGCAAGCCGCTGGACGAGCCACTGGACGAGCCGCTGGACGAGGCGGTCGAGCGCGAGGCGGAGGGCCTGTTCGCCGGCAACCACCTGCTCATCGTCGCCCGTCACCACTTCGAGCCGGGGGCGCTGGACGACTCCCTCTTGCGCGGCTCCGGACGGCTGACGCCTGAGGAGCACTGGAAGTACGTCGAGTTCGCGATCACTGCGATGCAGCGCCTTTATCGCGACAATGAGCACGCCCGATATGTCAGCGTGTTCCAGAACTGGCTCCAGCCGGCGGGCGCCTCGTTCGACCACCTCCACAAGCAGGTCGTCGTCATCGACGAGCTCGGCGCCCAGCTGGAGCGTGAGGCCGAGCAGGTGGTCCTCGAGCCGGACCTGTACGGGCGATGGGGGCACGAGTATGCCGCCACGCAAGGGCTGGTCGTCGCCCGGACAGCGACCGCCGTGGCCTTCGTCGGCATCGGGCACCGCTACCCCTCGCTCGAGGTGCACTCCCTCGTGACGGACCGCTGTCCCTGGGAGCTGTCGGTCGACGAGGTTCGGGACTTCTCCGACCTGCTGCACGCCTGCCACGCGGCGACCGGCGTCGAGGTGCCGAGCAACGAGGAGTGGCACCACCGGCCGCCGTCCCTCGACCTGCCCATGCCGTTGCGAGCCGTGCTCAAGTGGCGGATCTCGACGCTCGCGGGCTTCGAGGGCGGGACGAAGATCTACGTCAACACGATCGGCCCCTGGTCGGTCCACGAGCGCGCGATGGGCCGCCTCGAGGCCCTCGCTGCAGCTGGGGAGCTGTCCGACCGGCTGCGGCTCGGGGATGCGGGGGTCAGCGGAACGCCATCGACGCCGTGACGTCGCCACGGAGGAGGTCACGGCGATCAGGCAGGTAGCTCTGTCGCATCAACCACGGTGCCCGGTCGCCCTGCGCAGGCAGCGTCGCGGTTGCACGCCGGACGTAGCCCGAGTGCAACGGCAGCAGCGGTCGCCGAGCCATCCCCTCTGGCGGCTGCGGAACCGCGACCCGCAACCCGTGCCGGTCGAGATGGGCGAGGAGGCGGCAGACGTACCGAGCGGCGAGGTCGGCGCGCAGCGTCCACGACGCGTTGACGTACCCGAGGCTGAAGGCCAGGTTGGGAACGCCGCCGAGCATCAGGCCTCGATAGACGAAGAGCTCGGACTGCGAGCGTCGCTCGCCGTCCACGGAGATGTCGACGCCACCGGCGACGAGCAGACGCAGACCGGTCGCCGTCACGATGATGTCGGCCGGCAGCTCACGTCCGGAGGAGAGTCGGACCCCTCGTGCGGTGAAGGTGTCGATGGTGTCGGTGACGACGTCGCCGCGGCCGTCGCCGATCATCCGGAAGAGGTCGCCGTCAGGCGCGATGCAGAGTCGTTCGTCCCAGGGGTCGTAGCGCGGGGCGAAGTGCTCCTCGACCAGAGCGCGATCGCCGCCCAGACCTCGTTCCATGCCCCGTGTCAGCAGTGTCCGCGCGGGGCCGGGGGCCCGTTGGCAGAGCTGGTAGAAGGCGGAGGTGAACAGGGCGTTCTTGTAGCGGACGACGTTGCCGGACAGGCGATGCGGAAGGACCCGCCGCACGGCCTCCGCGCCGCGGTCCCGTCGAGGTCGCGCCATCACCCAGGACGGCGACCGCTGGAGGATCGTTGGGTGCGCGCCGAGCCGGGCGAGCGCTGGGGCCAGCGTGATCGACGTCGCTCCGGAGCCGATGACGATGACGCGCCGGCCAGCCAGCTCGATGGTCTCGGGCCAGAACTGCGGATGGACGATCGTGCCGGTGAAGTCCGCCTCACCCGGGAAGTCGGGCCGGTAGGCCCGGTCATAGTCGTAGTAGCCGGAGCAGAGGTGCAGGAAGCTGCACGTCATCTGGCTCTGCTCGTCGCCGTGCTGGACCGTCAGCGTCCACCGCGCGTCGTCGCTCGACCAGTCCGCGGCGACGACTCGGTGGCCGAAGCGGACCTGCTGGTCGATACCGTGCCGGGCGGCGGTCCGCTTGACGTAGGCGAGGATCTTGTCGCCGCCGGCGATCGCTTCGACGTCGGTCCACGGGTCGAAGGGGAACCCGAGCGTGCCGAGGTCGGAGTCAGACCGCACGCCCGGGTAGCGGAAGAGGTCCCATGTCCCTCCCATGCTGTCGCGGGTCTCGAGGAGCACGTAGTGCTTGGCGGGCAGCTCGGTCTGGAGCCGGTAGGCGGCGTCGATGCCGGCGATGCCGGCTCCGACGATGACCACGTCGAGGTGCTCGGGAGACGTCCGCTGGGTCACGCAGGACATTGTGACGTATGCCGCTGGGCTTGCTACCCGACAGTAGGTGACCATTACGCTCGGCCGGGTGAGCCCGTATCCCCACCTGCTCGAGCCTCTTGACCTCGGCTTCACGACGCTGCCCAACCGCGTCGTCATGGGCTCGATGCACACCGGGCTCGAGGACCGCGCCAGGGACTTCGACCGCCTCGCGACGTACTTCGCCGAGCGGGCGCGCGGTGGGGTCGGCCTGATGGTGACCGGCGGCTTCGCCCCGAACCTGGAGGGAACGCTCTATCCCGGCGGTTCGGTGCTGATGACCAGTCGCCAGGCGCGGCGCCATCGACGAATCACCGACGCCGTGCACCGAGAGGGCGGCAGGATCGCGCTCCAGATCCTGCACGCCGGTCGCTATGCGTACCACCCGTTGGCGGTCACGGCGTCGACGGGCAAGGCACCCATCTCACGGTTCACCGCATGGGGGCTCTCGGAGCGTGGTGTCCGCCGGCAGGTCGACGCCTTCGCGAGATGTGCCCGACTGGCGCGCCATGCCGGCTACGACGGCGTCGAGATCATGGGGTCGGAGGGCTATCTCCTCAACCAGTTCCTCGCGCCTCGGACGAACCGGCGTCGCGACGCGTACGGTGGCACGCCGGAGAAGCGGCGACGCCTCCCCGTCGACGTCGTGCGGGCGGTGCGGGAGGCGGTGGGACCGGACTTCGTCGTCATCTACCGCCTGTCGATGCTCGACCTCGTCCCGGAGGGCCAGACCTGGGACGAGATCGTGGCGCTGGCCAAGGAGGTGGAGGACGCCGGGGCGACGGCGATCAACACCGGGATCGGCTGGCACGAGGCGCGCGTGCCGACCATCGTCACGTCGGTGCCGCGGGGTGCCTTCGTCGAGGTGACGGCGAAGCTGCGGCCGGAGGTCGGCATCCCGGTCATCGCCTCGAACCGGATCTCGATGCCAGACCTCGCCGAGCGCGTCGTCGCGGACGGCAAGGCCGACCTCGTCTCGATGGCTCGGCCGTTCCTCGCGGACCCGGACTGGGTGCTCAAGGCATCTGAGGGTCGCGCGGACGAGATCAACACGTGCATCGCCTGCAACCAGGCCTGTCTGGACCACACCTTCGCGAAGCGGACCGCGACATGCCTCGTCAACCCGCGAGCCGCCCACGAGACCCTGCTCGTCCTGGCGCCGACCCGCAGGGTCAAGCGGGTGGCCGTCGTCGGTGCGGGGCCCGCGGGGCTCGCCGCCGCCGTCGCCGCGGCGGAGCGCGGCCACGAGATCGAGCTCTTCGAGGCAGCGAACGACATCGGCGGCCAGTTCGCCATCGCGATGCGGATCCCGGGCAAGGAGGACTTCGCCGAGACGATCCGCTACTACCGCCAGCGCCTCGATCTCGAGGGCGTCAAGGTCCACCTCGGGCGACGGGCCGAGGTCGAGGACCTCATGGACTTCGACGAGGTCGTCGTCGCCACAGGAGTCGAGCCGCGGGTCCCGGACGTCCCCGGGATCGACCACCCGAAGGTGCTGACCTATGCGCAGGTGGTCCTCGAGGGCGCGCCCGTGGGCCGGACCGTCGCCGTCATGGGCGCCGGTGGCATCGGCGTCGACGTGTCCGAGTTCCTCACGCACCCACATCACTCCCTCGAGTCGCCGCTGAGCGTGGAGGACTGGATGGCCGCGTGGGGTGTCGGCGAACCCGATGCCTCGCGCGGCGGCCTCGTCGACGCAGCGCCTGCACCCTCACCACGTGAGGTGCACCTCCTGCAGCGGAAATCCTCCTCGATCGGCAAGGGCCTCGGCAAGACGACTGGCTGGGTGCACCGGGCAGCATTGAAGGCAAAGGGAGTCCACCAGTACATGGGTGTCAGTTACGAGCGGGTCGACGACGCGGGACTGCACATCTCGTTCGGCGAGGAGCGCCGGAATCCGCACGTGCTCGATGTCGAGACCATCATCCTGTGCACCGGCCAGGAGTCGGTCAACGGACTCGTGCCTGCCCTCCGTGAGCGCGGCGTGAGCGTCCACGTCATCGGCGGAGCCGACGTGGCTGCCGAGCTCGACGCGAAGCGCGCCATCAGGCAGGGCACCGAGCTCGCCGCCCGCCTCTGATCCGCGCGTCCCAATCGAAAGAACAGCTCTCGGGGGCCCCACCCATTCGAAAGAACAGCTTTCGGGCCCCACCCAATCGAGAGAACACCTTTCGACGCCGCGCAACGGCATGGCGACCCCAGAGTCGTTCTCTCGATCAGGGAGGGTGACTCAGAAGTTGTCCTTTCGATCAGTGAGGGTGACTCAGAAGTTGTCCTTTCGATCGGTCCGGGTCCGGGCGAGGCGCGCGCACCACGCCGGTAGCAGCGCGTACGCACCGAGCCACGCCACCCCGGCCGCGTAGACGTGCCAGGGCGCTCCGGAGTAGTCGTCGATCCCCTGGAGAACGCCGGGCAGCGCCAGTATGCCTGTCGCCATGACGGCACCGGCCGCGCGTCCCAAGGTGGGAGTGCCGTCCCTGTTCTTGGTGTGGACGAGCAGGAGCCAGGATCCGATGGCGGACAGGCCAAGCGTCGACACGAGACCCGCGAGCACGTAGCCGGTGGTGTCGGTGATGACCAGCCACGAGCCCCATGTCATGAGGACCGCACCGGCTGCGGCCGCCACCGTTGCGACATCGTCGCCCCACCCGGACGTGTCCCGGCGTCGGACGAGCACGGCCACCGCGAGCGCGAGCCAGCCGATGGCGGCGTTGAGGTGGTCGTTGAGTGTGCCAGCCCCCGGCACGCCAGCGAACATGGCGAGCAGACAGACAAAGGCGGTCACTGCCGTCCCGCCGAGCGCCAGCGCGGCCAGCCGCACGTCGGCTGGAGCCGACGAGGCGCGGGAGGGCTGGGAGCGAGCGGACGTGCGGAGCGAGCTCAGCGGCATACGGACTGATGGCATGGGTGGTCACCTCACTCGGGTTGGTTCCCGGCGATGCCGTTGATGGTGAAGGGCGTGGTGACGCCGTCGTACATGACGTGGGCGACGAGCCCCTCGACGGCGTGCGGGAGGGTGTGGCAGTGGTCGGTCCAGATGCCCGGGTTGTCCGCGACGAAGGCCACCTCGTAGCGCTCGTCAGGATGGACGTCGAGAGAGTCGACCCACCACGGGCTCCCTTGGGCGGCAATGCCATCGCGCGACAGCACGACGATGTGATGGCCGTGCAGGTGCATCGGGTGGACCTCGTCCGACTCGTTGGCGATCCGCATGCGGACGACGTCGCCC
>DASUQN010000286.1:0-6437 GCA_036280515.1 Intrasporangium sp.
GCGGCGACCCGTTCGTCCACCGCGGCCGTCTGGTCGATGACCTCGCCGCTCGGAGTGGTCTGGCGCTCGCCGTGGTGGGCGAAGAAGAGCAGCGGCTCCCAGACCGTCGGGCGCAGCGTCGCTGGGTGCGACAGCGTGAACCGCACGTCGTGGTCGAGGCCGGGCACGGGAATGCGCGTGTCCTCGGCCCCGAGCGACGACCCGAGGTGCAGGGCGACGCTGGACCACTCCGCCGAGGTCGGCTCCTCCGCGGCGAACAGTGCCGCGCGCCCACGGGTCACGGCCTGCTCGATCCGGCCGCCGCTCTCGATGAGCGCGGCATAGAACTCGTCGGCGAACACCACGGCGGCCGTGTCGCTGATCGCCCGTCGCATCGCGACGACGGCGGGTACGCCTGCCCTGACCAGCGCGGTCGCGGTGCCCGCGAACGGGTCGCTCCCGTCGCCGGCCGAGCTGTCGCAGCAGTTGAGCACGGCGAGGCGCAGGGTGGGCGACCCGGCGAGGATTGTGGCGACCTCGTCGGCCGGCCGGCTCGAGACGGTCCCGTCCGCCGCCATGAGGTCGAGATGCCCGGTCCCGCCAACCGGTCGCGACGCATGGCCGATGTAGTGGAAGACGTGGAAGTCCTTGCTCTGCAAGGTGGCTCGGATCGTCTCGAGCGAGGCGGTGCGCAGGGTCACCACCTCGACCGCAGCGCCCCAGCTGTAGGGCCGCAGGCGAGACTGGATGCGCACGATCTCGGCAGCGGCATCGATCGCAGGCAGGCCGTCAGGGGTGGAGACCGCGAGCAGGATGCGCAGCGGCGTGGGGCTGCCGCGCGCCGGCTCGTGGGCCTGCATCTCAGTGCACCGGATGACCGCTCGCCACGGGTCGAGCGCCATGAACTGGAAGCGACCCGGGTCGCGGAGCAACTCCCAGGGCAGTCGGTCGGCGCCGCCCTCGAACCGCAGCACGACCCGCACGCCGAAGCCCGACCCGAACGCCCGGTCCGTGCTCTTCTCGTAGCGGAGCCGAACCTCACTCGGAAACAGCGCCGCGAAGAGCGCATCGCCGACGTCCTTGTCGCCGCCGTCGAGGGTGCTTGGCACCGGCACGCTGAGGGTGCCGGTCTCGCCTGCGGGGGAGTCCAGCACGCGCGTCTCGAGCCGGTCGCCACGCTGGGTCACGACCATGTCCACGTCGAGGTACCCCGAGGGTCCCGCCATGCAGCCATGGTCCCATCGCCGTGCTCCGTCCGACGGCATTTCGCCCGAATGCTCCCGCTAGACGTGGATGGCGTCGAGGGTGACGCGGCGGGCATGGATCCGGCAAACCACCCGCCTCTCGCGCTCACGCTGGGCGGCCGGACAGACGTGACCGTAGTAGCAGGGATGTCGCGTGTAGACGCGGGTGAGCGAATCGAGGTGCTCGACGGCCCCGGCACCTACGAGCTCGGCATCACCGCGGACCTGGACGTAGCGGGAGGTGTCATCCGGGTCGACGAGGAGCAGCGAGACCTTTGGGTTCGCCAGCAGGTTCCGCCCCTTCTGCCGCTCGAGCGTCGTGTTGACGCGGGCGCACTCACCGTCCCAGTCGACCCACACCAGGCTCGACTGCGGCCACCCGTCAGGACCGATGGTCGTCAGCACGCCGCAGATCGGCCTGTCCAGCAGGTCCAGGTGCGAGGCCGGGATCCTGGCCGGGTCCGGGACAGGTCCCACCTTCATTGCGTTCACCCCGGCCTCCGTGCGTCCAGGGCGACGACGTGTGTCGGACGAATCCGGCACAGCACCGGCACCTCGGTTTCGGCGAAGCGCGCGGGCACGGCGTCGCCGAAGTAGTGGATCTGCCGCCCGACATACGTGGAGGCCAGCGCGTCGAGGTGCTCGGCCGCGCCGACCTCGGTCATCTCGACGACCTTCCCGCGGATCTCGAGGTACCGCAGGGCCTGCCGCGGGTCGTAGCACAGCAGCGTGACGCGCGGGTCGCGGCGCATGTTCCGTTCCTTGGCGAAGCCGCGCATCGTGTTGACCCGCACGCAACCGTCGTCGAAGTCGCACCAGACCACCGAGGTCTGCGGGTAGCCGTCGCGCGTGATCGTGCTGAGGACCGCAACCGGCGGGCACTCGACCAGATCGCGATGCGAGGCCGGGACCGCGTCGGGCGCGTGATCCACCAGCAGGCCGGTCACCGACCCGTTCCCAGCGTCCCCGCCTGCGTCAACCACACAGCCAGCGTCGTGCGCCCCCGCCCTCAGCGACAGGGCCAGAGGTCCCAGTCGCGACACGATGCCGTATGCCGCTCAGCTCGCTCCCAGCCCCATGCTCCCTCGTGGGGGGAGCTGGGCTTGCCGGCCCGGCGCTCGAGATGCTTCAGCATTGATGGAGTTGATCTGGAGACCGCCGTGCTTCCAGACAGTTGGCGCGTTGTGCACACCCGGCGAGAACGGACCGCGAGAACTCAGCTGGCGTGGGCCGGAACGGGCGAGGACTCAGCTGGCGTGGGCCGGAACGGGCGAGGTGTCAGCGGGCGAGGGCGAGTGAGCCGAGGGCGACGAGCCAGCTGACGAAGCTGCCCACGAGGAAGTACTCCGTCACGTCGTCGATGCCGACCCGTGAGCTGGAAGACGGGGGAGCGGTGCGGGCCGTCGCCTGGATCTCGGGGAAGCGCAGCAGGCCCTTGGCGGCGATGACGATGCTGGCGGCGCCGTACTCGCCGGCGAGCCCCAGCCCGAGAATGACGAGCCGCTCCATCGGGCCGAGGAGGCGTCCACCCTTGAGCCGGTCGGCTGGCTGCGGATCTCCCGATGAGGCACGGGCAGCGGCCACCTGGTCAGGCCGCAGGGCGCCGATGGCGAGGAGCACGAGCCGCACGATGACGTTGCCCGTGGCGATGTTCAGAAGAACAAGACCCGCCAGAAGCAGGGCACGCGCGACCGACGGGGGAGCGTCGGACCACGGCAGGTCCGCCCAGGCCAACCAGTCGGCGAGGGGCCCGCCCGGGGTGCTGGCGAAGCCCGAGAAGGCGACAAGAGCGCCGAAGAGCACCGCGATCAGGGCCAGCGGCACGCCGGCGCGACGACCGGTGGCGTGGGTCTGAGCCGACGTCACGACCCAGCCGGTGAGCGCTACAGCGGTGACGACGAGTGCGGCGATGTCAGCGGGGCGGTGCACATCGGTGATGATCGAAAGGGCGACGAGCGTGAGGACACCGGCAAACGGCGCCAAGCTCAGCGGCATACGCCCATCTCTGGCACGGACGAGGTCGGCGACGCCGAACGCGAGGAGGGCGAGCGACACCCACGTCATGGGAGCTCACCCAGCATTCGCATCGCCTCCATGGCCACCCCGATCCCGTCACTTCGCACCCGCTGTGACACCGCGGACGGCGTGATGCCCTCGCGTGCTGCGATGTCCTTCTGGGTCAGCCCCTCGAGCCGCCCTCCGAGGATCCTCCACGAGACCGGTGACAACGAGCCGAGGATGTGGTCGAGTGCCGTCAACGCAGCGTTGACCGCGGCGACCAGGGCCGGCTCGTCCTGCGGAGAGAGGTACACCGTGCGCGTCGTCCGCAGGGTCGCCTTCCCAGCGAGCCGGTCTGCCTCCACGATGGCATCGCGGGCGGCCCAGTACGCCGGACCGTCGTGGATGCCGCGCTCCTGGTCGAGGGCCTGGATGTCACCGCGCCCGAGACCGAAGCGCACGTCGTGCGGCCGGAGCCCCGCCCGGATGTGGAACGCAGCCGTGAGGGCGTCGCCGAGCGTCGCATAGACGCCTTGGAACTCATCGCCGAGCGTGATCACGACCGGGTCGAGGACGGGGTGATCGGCGTTGACGCTGGCGAGGACCATGGTGACCGTGTCGTGAAGGGCCTGCCGATCGCCTGTCCGCCGGGACTCGACGATGTCACCGATGAGGGCGACTCGTTCAGTGTCCTGCTTCACTTGCAGCATATGAAGAGTATAACTTAATTCGGTCCGAATGAAGCACACTCCTTTGCCTGACACCGCAACCGGGATCCCTGTCGGCGCGGCGTGGCAGGATCGCGCCATGGCTGTCACGGCCCTCGACGTGCGCGACATCGCGCTGCAGCTCCCCCGGGCGTACGAAGCGTGGGTGCGCGACTATCGCAAGTTCCGGGTGGGCCAGATCGTGTTCGCGAGCGTGAGCCCGGACGAGACCGAGCTCGGATTCGGGTTCCCA
The DNA here is from genome assembly GCA_036280515.1 of Intrasporangium sp. Taxonomy (GTDB): domain Bacteria; phylum Actinomycetota; class Actinomycetes; order Actinomycetales; family Dermatophilaceae; genus Intrasporangium. The sequence goes on from DASUQN010000286.1 coordinate 4,182, forward strand.
CGCGAGGAGCGCGACGACCTCATCGCCAGTGAGCCGGACAAGTTCTTCCTGCCACGCCCGTCGGACCTGCGCTACCGATGGGTGTGTGCCTGGCTTGCCGCCCTGGACCGCGACGAGCTCAACGAGCTCATCGTCGACGCGTGGGCGATGTGCGTGCCGAAGTCGGTGGCCGCGGCGTACTTCACCCAGCTGGGTGATCTGCCGCCCGGTCAGCCGCGTGCGGGCCGCATCGGCTCGTAGCCCCGTACTACGCCGACTGCCCTCGCCCTCCCCCAGGTTGTCCACAGGCAACAAACGGCAACACCTTTCCCCGGGGAGAACACCGTCGCGATGGTGGCGAGGTCATACAACCGTGCGAATGGGTCAAACCCACCCGCACCTCTCAGGAGGACCAACGATGCGAATCCGTAGAGGACCACTGTTAACTGCGATGGCGGCCGTGCCCATCACATTGTTGTTCGCGGGGGGTGCCGTGCCGGGAGCCCAAGCCGGGCAGGCTTCCGTCCAGGGCGACAGCGGCCCCGTCGAGGCCAGGGTCAAGCCCCTGCTCGAGAGGGGCAACGCGTTCTTCAAGGACCTCAACGCCAACGGCGGGATCGACCCGTACGAGGACTGGCAGCGCGACAGCCGCGCCCGTGCGGTCGACCTCGTCAGCCGAATGACGCTCGGGGAGAAGGCCGGGCTCATGCACATCACGTCGGAGCGGCGCGGGGCACCGGCGGGGACCCCTGTGGCCGACCCGTTCGCGCCGACCGTGGGTTACCTGCAGGACCGCAACATCCGGCACTTCGTCATTCGCGACAACCCGACGGCGGCCGAGCTCGCAGACAGGGCCAACGACTACCAGCAGCTCGCCGAGGGCAGTCGCCTGGGGATTCCCGTGGTCTTCGCCTCCAACCCGCGCAACCACGTCAACCCCGACCAGCAGTTCGGGATCAGCGAGGCGACCGGGATCTTCTCGCTGTGGCCGGGCTCGCTCGGCATCGCGGCGACGGCGGACCCGGCGGTGGCGCGCGAATTCGCGGAGATCGCCCGAGCGGAGTGGCGGTCGGCCGGCATCCACAAGATCTACGGCTACCAGATCGAGACGGCGACCGAGCCGCGGTGGAACCGCATCTCGGGCACGTTCGGGGAGAGCCCGGACCTCAACGCCGCGATCGCCCGTGAGCTCACGCTTGGCTTCCAGGGTGAGAAGCTCGGGCCTGACTCCGTCGCCCAGACGATCAAGCACTTCCCCGGTGACGGCGCAGTGGTCCGCGGCTTGGACCCGCACAACGAGAACGGCCAGTACGCGATCTACCCGACCGCCGGGAGCCTCTACAAGTACCAGCTCCCGCCGTTCCAGGCAGCGATCGACGCGGGCGCCAGCGCGGTCATGTCGTACTACAACGTGCCGGACAACGAGCGCAGCGCCGTGCAGCTGCCCAAGCGCCTGTGGCACTCGCCGACCCAGCAGTTCGAGGAGGTGGCCGGCGCCTACAACAAGGGCATCCTCGACGGAGTGCTGCGCGGCGACCTCAAGTTCAAGGGCTACGTCAACAGCGACAGCGGCATGCTGACGAATACGGCTTGGGGCGAGGGGATCGCCGAGATGACCCTCCCCGAGCGCTACGCGAAGGCGGTCAAGGCCGGGACCAACATCTTCTCCGACTACAACGACCCCTCCGGCCTCATTGCCGCGGTCAACGAAGGTCTCCTGGCGGAGTCCGACCTCAACGAGTCGGTCCGGTTGTTGCTGACCGAGATGTTCGAGCTCGGTCTCTTCGAGGACCCCTATGTCGACCCGGGCGAGGCCCAGCGGATCGCTGACTCGCCGCAGTCGCAGGCCCGCGCCGACGAGGCCCACGCTCGATCGATCACCTTGCTGCGCAACGACCAGGGGCAGCTGCCGATCACGGACGACGCCCTCGCGGACACGAAGCTCTTCGTCGAGGTCGTGACCCGCTCGGGCGGCGAGGCCCAGACCACGGCCCTCAAGCAGACCATCCGCGCGGAGGACCCGTCGGTCGAGATCGTCGACGACCTGGCTGACGCGACTGCGGCCCTCGTCGTCGTGCGACCCAACTCCTATGAGCTGCCGGATGGGTCGACCAAGACCGTAGAGCTCAACGCCAACACGGGAGTCGACGTGGACCGCGTCAAGCAGATCGAGGCCGCCGTGCCGACCGTGCTGGCGCTCAACACGGTGCTGCCCTGGATCGTCGAGGAGATCGAGCCGGGCGCCGCCTCGGTCATCGCGACCTTCGACGTCAAGAC
>DASUQN010000287.1:0-3552 GCA_036280515.1 Intrasporangium sp.
TACGGCACCCAGTTGCGGCGCGTGGGGTTCGGCGGGATGGCGCTGCCCAGCGGGTTCATCCGAACCCGAGGCGTCGCCTCAGACATCGTCCTCGACCATCGCTCCCGCCTCGGCGTCCTGCGAAGCGTTGAGGGCGAAGCCGTGCTCCGCGGCCCACGACAGGGTGACCTGCTCACCGAGCGCAGCGCGGGCCGACCCGTCGTTCTGCTGGACCACCGTCAGCTCGCGCCCCCACGGCATCGCGACCATGTACTGCGTCGCGACCCCGCTGAAGGACACGTCGCGGACGGTGCCGCGCAGCCGGTTGGGGCCGCCCGACTCGCCGAGCCGCAGCTTCTCCGGCCGCACCCCGAGCCAGACGTCGGTGACGCCGTGGGGCAGGTGATCCACGACGACCTCGAGGTCGGCGTCATGGCTGCGGACCAGCGTGATCCCGTCGCGCCCTGAGCCCGCGACCACCTTGGCCCGGAGCAGGTTCGACTGCCCGAGGAAGTTGGCGACGAAGGTCGACTCCGGCTGCTCGTAGAGGGTCGCCGGGTCGCCGAGCTGCTCGATCCGGCCCTCGTTCATCACCGCGATGGAGTCGGCCATCGTCATGGCCTCCTCCTGGTCATGGGTGACATGGATGAAGGTCAGGCCGACCTCCTGCTGGATCCGCTTCAGCTCGATCTGCATCTGCCGCCGCAGCTTGAGGTCGAGGGCGCCCAGCGGCTCGTCCAGGAGCAGCACGTCCGGGCGGTTCACGAGCGCTCGAGCCAGCGCCACCCGCTGCTGCATGCCGCCGGAGAGCTGATTCGGCCTGCGGGCGCCGAGGCCCTCGAGCTGGACGAGCTCGAGAGCCTCGAGGGCCTTGCGTCGTGCGTCCTTGTCCCCGCGACGCTTCAACCCGAACATGACGTTGTCGAGCACCGTCATGTGGGGGAAGAGGGCATACGACTGGAAGACCGTGTTGACGTTGCGTTGATGCGCCTTCGTCGCCGTGATGTCCTGGTCCCCGATGTGGATCGACCCGGCAGTCGGCGCCTCGAGGCCCGCGATCATCCGCAGGGTCGTCGTCTTCCCACAGCCCGAGGGTCCGAGGAGCGCGAAGAACGAGCCCTGGGGGACCGTCAGCTCCATCGGCTCCACCGCGGTGAACGAGCCGAACGACTTCGTGAGGGAGGCGAGCCTGAGGTCGCCGCGTCCCCGCTCGCCGGAGGTCTGCGTCATCAGCCCGTGACGACGGCGTTGAACGCGCGCGAGTACTTCGTCTGCTCCTCCGGGCTGAGCCCGCGGATGACGTGGGACTTGCTCAGGACCTCGGGTGTCGGCACGATGAGGGGGTTCTCAGCGAGCTCGGCGTCGATCTTGACCAGCTCCTCCTTGGTGCCCTTGATCGGCGGGATGTAGTTCACCCAGGCCGCGACCTGCGCCATGACCGCCGGGTCGTAGTAGTGGTTGATGAGCAGCTCAGCGTTCTTCTTGTGCCGCGCCATCGCGGGGATGACGAAGTTGTCGGACCAGAGCATGAAGCCCTTCTCCGGCAGCTCGTACTGGACCTCCTCGGTGTCGGCCTGGAGCTGGACGACGTCACCGGTCCACGCGATGCACGCGGCGATGTCCCCCTTGGCCAGCCCGTCGGTGTACTCGTTGCCCGTGAACCGCAGGATCTGACCCGAGTCCTTGGCCTGCTGGATCATCTGGAGCGCAGCGTCGAAGTCCGCGTCCGTGAAGTTCGCCGGGTCCTTGCCCTGCTCGAGGAGGACGAGTCCCATGGTGTCGACCATCTCGGTCAGGAGCGTGACCTTGCCCTTGAGGGCGGGGTCGGTGAGCAGCTGCTCGACGGACTCCACCTTCTTGCCGCCAGTCGCGTCGAGGTTGTAGCCGATGCCGGCGAAACCGCTCTGCCACGGCAGGGAGTGGGCCCGGCCCTTGTCGAACTCGACGTTCTTGAGTGAGTCGTTCAGGTTCTTCGCGTTGGGGATGTTGGCCATGTCGAGCTTCTGGACGTAGCCCTGGCGGATGAGGCGCGCCACCATCCAGTCGGTGGAGCACCAGATGTCGCGACCGGTGTCCTGGCCGCCCTCGAGCAGTGGTCGGACCTTGGCGTAGAACTCGTCGTTGTCGAGGTAGTCCTCGGTGTAGTTGACCTTGATCCCGGTCGCCTTGGTGAAGGCGTCGATCGAGGGACGCGACTTGCCGTCGTCGGTGACGTCGATGTACTCGGTCCAGTTCGACCAGTTGACGACCTTCTCCGTGTCGCTCAGGTCCTGGGCCGCCTTGGCCGAGGGAGCCGCGCCGCCGGTGCCGCCGGGGGTGGACGGGTCGCGTCCCTCCGAGCCGCACGCGGCGAGGAAGGCGGCAGCGCCGAGACCGGCGGCGCCCATCATCGCCGAGCGGCGGCTCACCAGTCCGCGAGCCAGGGCTGCGCGAAGGGCCAGGTTGTCGTTGCCCGCGGACGGGCCGTTCGAGTTGGTCATGAGGTGTTGGCTCCCGGGAGTGATGCGGTGTGGGGGTTTTCGTGCCGTATGCCGCTCAGTTGGCTCGCGAGGCGAGGTGACCTTGGGAGCAAGCCCAGCGGCATACGGAACAGGTCGTATGCCGCTGGGCTGGGACCGCGCCAAGGGCACCGCGGTTGTGTGGCTGGGACTCACGTCGCGCGCTCGGCTGCCTCACGAAGCCAGCCGGCGACCTCGTCGTCGATGTCGGCGAGGTCCCGGACCTCCAGGTGATGGATCCAGTGCTTCGGGGAAGGGTGCGCGACCTCCTTCCACCGGGGGGAGTCGTCGTGGCGCCCGAGCGCGATGGACAGGACCACCTCGGCATCCGGGTGGCTCAGGTACTGCCCGGGCAACCACAGGTAGGCGAACCCGCGCCGCAGCCGGAGCGCCACCTGGCTCCTGGACACGCGGACATCGACCGGTGCGAAGTCCCGCACGCGGTCCAGCACCCGGTCATGCACCGCGAGGGCGAAGGGATGCCCGGCGAAGAAGTCCTCGGCCGTCGGACCGGTGTTCATGGTGGCAGGCGCGCTGCGGTCAGACGCGGACGCGGGCGCTCGTGGGGTCGTACATCGGCCGCACGGACACCTCAGCCGGGTAGCGGGTGCCCGCGATGTCGACCTCCCACGTGCCGCTCGTGAGCCAGTCCGGGGTCACTGGCACCCCGCCGCCGTCCACCATCGCGAGCCCGACGGCCGAACCCAGGGTCCAGCCGTACGACCCGGCCCGGACGTACCCGACCGGCTGGCCGTCCCGGAGCACGATCTCGGCGTGGTACAGCAGGGGTTCGGGGTCGAGCACGCGCACCTGGACGATGCGCCGCGCCATGCCGCCGGCCGCGGCGTTCGCGGCCTTTCGGGCCAGGAGCGGCTCGCGGCCGATGAACGACGTCGGCTTGTCGAGAGCGACCGCAAAGCCCAGCCCCGCCTCGAGGGGACAGTCCGTGTTGTCGATGTCATGACCGAAGTCCCGGTACGCCTTCTCCATCCGCAGCGAGGCAAGCGCCTTGAGGCCGACCGGACGAAGGCCGAGCGTGGCGCCGGCGGCCTGGACCGCGTCGTAGACCCGGAGC
>DASUQN010000288.1:0-4914 GCA_036280515.1 Intrasporangium sp.
TCGGCCGGGTCCTCACCGCCATCCGCGACAACCCGGCCCGCGCCCGGGCGCTCGGGTACAACGTCGAGCAGTACAAGATCGTCGTCTTCGTGATCTCGGCCGGCCTCGCGGGACTCGCTGGCGGCGTCTTCTCGATCAGCCACGGGTTCGCCTCGCTGCAGGAGGTCGCCTGGACGACGTCCGGGAAGGTCGTGCTCATCACGGTCCTCGGCGGGATCGGGACGCTCTGGGGTGGTCTGGTCGGCGCCGGCGTCGTCGTCTATCTCGAGGACTACCTCGCGTCCGCCGGAGTCAGCGGCATCGCCATGATCACCGGTGCGATCTTCGTGCTCATCGTCCTGCTCTTCCGCCACGGCATCTGGGGCACGGCCCGCAACCTCATCCGCGAGCAGGTCATCGCCCGGCGGAACCGGCCTCGCTCCTGACCCAGGCCCCATCGCCCACGTGAGCACTCGACGTCATGCATCGAGTGCTCACGTGTCGCCGACCCCTCGGCACCACGGATCGGCGAGCGGAGGCGCGGTCGGGAGCGCACCGCCCGGCCCATAGACTGGCCGGCATGTCCACACTCTCCCGTGCCGACGTCGCCCACCTCGCCGGGCTGGCTCGCATCGACCTCCCGGACGCCGAGCTCGACCGCATGGTCGGCGAGCTCTCGGTCATCCTCGAGTCGGTGGCCAAGGTCCAGCAGGCCCCCATCGAGGACGCCCCTCCGATGTCGCACCCGATGCCGCTCACCAACGTCACCCGTCCCGACGTGGTCCGCCCCGGGCTCACCTCCGAGGAGGCGCTGTCGGGTGCCCCGGAGCAGGAGCTCGGGCGCTTCGCGGTCCCGCGCATCCTCGACGAGGACTGACGCGTCCGGACGTCGAGCTGAGCAGCGACTGAGCCGACCACCGACCAACGGCACGTACTCCGCCCAGCCGGCTCAGCGGCATACGGCACCATTTCGTGAACTCCCTGATGGATGAAGGCAACTGACGTGACAACTGACCTGACTCGCGCCTCCGCGGCGGAGCTCGCCGAGGCGCTGGCGAGCAAGACGATCTCTTCCGTCGAGGTGACCCAGGCCCATCTCGACCGGATCGCGGCCGTCGACGAGCAGGTGCACGCCTACCTCCACGTCGATGCCGAGGGGGCGCTCGCGACGGCTCGGTCGATCGACGAGCGGCGAGCGGCGGGACAGAGCCTTCCCACGCTCGCCGGCGTGCCGATCGCCGTCAAGGACGTCATGGCGACCAAGGGCCTGCCGACGACGTGCGGCAGCCGCATCCTCGAGGGCTGGATCCCACCGTACGACGCGACCGTGGTCCGCCACCTCAAGGACGCGGGGATGCCGATCCTCGGCAAGACCAACATGGACGAGTTCGCGATGGGATCCTCCACCGAGCACTCGGCCTACGGCCCGTCCCGCAACCCATGGGACCTCGAGCGCATCCCCGGGGGCTCGGGAGGCGGTTCGAGCGCCGCCGTGGCGTCGTTCCAGGCGCCGCTCGCCACCGGCACCGACACCGGCGGTTCGATCCGCCAGCCGGCCGCCGTCACCGGGACCGTCGGGACGAAGCCGACCTACGGGGGTGTGTCGCGCTACGGCCTCGTGGCGCTCGCCAGCAGCCTCGACCAGGCCGGCCCCTGCGCGCGGACCGTCCTGGACGCAGCCCTGCTCCACGTCGTCATGGGCGGGCACGACCCGATGGACTCCACCTCGATCGATGCTCCGGTGCCACCGGTCGTCGACGCGGCCCGCCGCGCCGACGTCAAGGGGATGCGGATCGGCGTGGTGCGGGAGCTCGGCGGCGAGGGCTACCAGTCGGGTGTGCGTGCCCGCTTCGAGGAGTCGGTGGCGCTGCTCGTCGAGCAGGGCGCCGAGGTCGTCGAGGTGAGCTGTCCCAACTTCGACTACGCGTTGGCCGCCTACTACCTCATCCTGCCCAGCGAGGCGTCGAGCAACCTGGCCAAGTTCGACGCGATGCGCTACGGCCTGCGCGTCCTGCCCGAGGGGGTCGATGCCCCGACTGCCGAGCAGGTCATGGCGGTGACGCGCGACGCCGGCTTCGGAGACGAGGTCAAGCGCCGGATCATCCTCGGCACCTATGCGCTGAGCTCGGGGTACTACGACGCCTACTACGGCTCGGCGCAGAAGGTCCGCACGCTCATCGCGCAGGACTTCGAGCGCGCCTACGAGCAGGTCGACGTCCTCGTCAGCCCGACGGCGCCGACCACCGCGTTCCGCCTGGGCGACAAGCTCGACGACCCGATGGCCATGTACCTCAACGACATCGCGACGATTCCCGCCAACCTGGCCGGGGTGCCCGGCATGTCCATTCCGTCCGGCCTCGCTGACGAGGACGGCCTGCCGACCGGGATCCAGGTCCTCGCGCCGGCCACGAAGGACGAGCGCCTCTACACCGTCGGCGCCGCGCTCGAGCAGGCCCTGCTCGAGCGGTGGGGCGCGCCGATCCTGTCCAGGGCACCCGAGCTCGCTGGCAGAGCCGGCGCCGGTGCCGCCGTGAAGGGAGCCTGAGATGGCCGTGACGTCCTCTGCTGTCGACGCCGTTCTCGACTACGACGAGGCGATCGCGACGTTCGACCCCGTCATGGGGCTCGAGGTCCACGTCGAGCTGCACACCGCCACAAAGATGTTCTGCGGCTGCCCCACGGCCTTCGGCGCCGAGCCGAACTCCCAGGTGTGCCCCGTGTGCCTCGGCCTGCCCGGCGCCCTGCCGGTCGTCAACGAGAAGGCCGTCGAGTCGGCGATCCGAATCGGCCTGGCACTGAACTGCGAGATCGCCGAGTGGTGCCGGTTCGCGCGGAAGAACTACTTCTACCCGGACATGCCGAAGAACTTCCAGACCTCGCAGTACGACGAGCCGATCGCCTACAACGGGTGGCTCGACGTCGAGGTCGACGACGGTGCCGGTGGCACCGAGGTGTTCCGGATCGAGATCGAGCGTGCCCACATGGAGGAGGACACCGGCAAGTCCCTCCATGTCGGCGGCGCGACCGGGCGCATCCATGGCGCCGACTACTCGCTCGTCGACTACAACCGCGCCGGGATCCCGCTCATCGAGATCGTCACCAAGCCCATCGTCGGCGCGGGGGAGCGGGCGCCGGAGGTGGCGCGCGCCTACGTGTCGGCCCTGCGTGACCTGATGCGCGCCCTCGACGTCAGCGACGTGAAGATGGAGCAGGGATCGATGCGCTGCGACGCCAACGTGTCGTTGCGCCCCCGCGTCGGCGATGACCCACGCGGCGAGGCCCAGCTCGCCGTCCCCCTCGGGACGCGCACCGAGACGAAGAACGTCAACTCGCTCCGCTCGGTCGAGCGCGCGGTGCGCTATGAGATCTCGCGTCACGCGGCGATCCTCGCCTCGGGCGGCTCCATCCTCCAGGAGACCCGCCACTGGCACGAGGACACCGGCATCACGACGTCCGGGCGGGTCAAGTCCGATGCCGACGACTACCGCTACTTCCCGGAGCCGGACCTCGTGCCCGTCGCCCCGAGCCGCGAGAAGGTGGAGGCGCTCGGCGGGACGCTGCCGGAACCGCCGGCACAGCGGCGCAAGCGCCTCCAGGCCGACTGGGGGTACAGCGATCTCGAGATGCGTGACGTCGTCAACGCGGGCGCGATCGAGCTCATCGAGGAAACGGTCGCCGAGGGGGCCAGCCCCGCCGCCGCCAAGAAGTGGTGGCTGGGTGAGCCGTCTCGGCGCGCCAACGCGGAGGGCCAGGACATCGTGACGTATGCCGCTGGGCTGGGTTTCACCCCAGCGCACGTCGCCGAGCTCGATCGTCTCGTGACGAGCGGCCGGCTCAACGACTCGATGGCCCGCCAGGTGCTCGACGGGGTCCTCTCCGGTGAGGGCGCCCCGACCGAGGTGGCCGACGCCCGCGGACTCGAGCTGGTCCGGGACGACGATGCGCTCGAGGCGGCCGTGGACAAGGTCATCGGCGCGAACCCGGACATCGCCGCCAAGATCCGCGATGGCAAGGTGCAGGCGGCCGGGGCGCTCATCGGCCAGGTGATGAAGGAGCTGAAGGGACAGGCCGACGCGGGCAGGGCGCGCGAGCTCATCCTGGCCCGACTGACGTGAGTTCGCCCTGTCAAGAGTGAGATTGCTCACGAGCGCAGCATGGACTCGTCGGGCGGGGCGCTGGCTCTCGCCTAGGGTCGGGGCTCGTGACAACGACGTACTCGACGACTGACCCTCTGGTTCACCAGTCTCCCGTGAGCCTCGCCGACGAGCACCACGAGGAGTGGTCCGAGCGACAGGCCCTCGCGGAGGCGATGATCCCGATCATCGGGCGGCTCTACCGCCAGAACAACGTCGTGACGTCGATCTACGGACGTCGGCTCATCAACGAGTCCGCCATTCACCTCATCAAGGCACACCGCTTCGCCCGTCGGATCGACGACGTCGAGCTCGACCTGCATGACACGCTGCCCGTTCTCCAGGCGCTCGCGGCCGTGGATCCCGGGGCCGCTTCGGTGGACCTGGCCCGCCTGACCAGGAAGTACAAGCAGGAGGGCGGCGACGCCGACCTGACGGAGTGGGTGCGCGCGGAGCTCGGTGAGGTGGCCGGCCGCAAGGGAGCGACCGGGCGCGAGGATGGTGACGGCCGGCGGGGGACGGATGTCGTCCTCTACGGCTTTGGCCGGATCGGGCGCCTGCTCGCCCGGATCCTCATCGCCCACACAGGTAGGGGCGACGGCCTCAACCTGCGGGCGATCGTCGTGCGCAAGGGAAGCGACAACGACCTGATGAAGCGGGCGAGCCTGCTGCGCCGGGACTCGGTCCACGGGTCGTTCCAGGGCACGATCACCGTGGACGAGGAGGCGAACACCATCCTCGCCAACGGCACGCGGATCCAGGTCATCTACTCGGACGACCCGGCCACCGTGGACTACACCGC
>DASUQN010000289.1:0-2852 GCA_036280515.1 Intrasporangium sp.
CAGCTCGCCTCGCCGTTCCCGCTGCTGTCGGCCATCGGAGCACGGACAAACCGGATCGAGATCGGCACGGGCGTCATCGACATGCGCTACGAGAACCCGCTCTACATGGCCGAGGACGCCGGTGCGGCCGACGTCATCTCCGGAGGGCGGCTGCAGCTCGGGATCAGCCGGGGCTCACCCGAGCAGGTGATCGACGGCTACCGGTACTTCGGGCACGTGCCGGCCGAGGGCTCCGACGCGGCGGCCATGGCGCGCGAGCATGCGCAAGTGCTCCTCGAGATCCTCAAGGGCGAGGGCTTCGCCGAGCCCAACCCGCGGCCGATGTTCCCCAACCCGCCCGGACTCCTGCGCGTCGAGCCGCACTCGCCCGGGCTGCGCGACCGGATCTGGTGGGGAGCCGGCACGCGGGCCACCGCGGAGTGGACGGCCGAGCTGGGCATGAACCTGATGAGCAGCACGCTGCTGACCGAGGACACGGGCGTGCCGTTCCACCAGCTCCAGGCGGAGCAGATCCAGCGGTTCCGGGACGCGTGGAAGGCTGCGGGTCACGAGCGCGAGCCGCGGGTGTCGGTGAGCCGGAGCATCTTCCCGATCGTGGGCGAGCTGGACCGTCAGTACTTCTTCCGCGAGTCCGGGAGCCAGGACCAGGTCGGCCAACTCGAGGGCGGCCTCGCGCGGTTCGGGAAGACCTACGCCGACGAGCCGGAGCGGCTCGTGGCCGCACTCTCCGAGGACGAGGCCATCGCGGCGGCCGACACGCTGCTCCTGACGGTCCCGAACCAGCTCGGCGTCGACTACAACGCCCACGTGATCGAGAGCGTCCTGACGCAGGTCGCACCGGAGCTCGGGTGGCGCTGATCCTGTGGACGGCCCATCGGGAGTGTCGGGTGGCGCGCCTAGAGTCGGTCCATGGCGTGGAGCGTGGGTCGGGCGACCTGGGTCGGTGAGCTCACCGACCCCGAGATCGCCCAGCAGGTCGGCTCGCGCACCTTCGACCGGGGCGTGGTCTACGCGGCCCAGCACCGCGTCCGCTCGCTGGCGGCACGTCCCGAGGGGATGATGCTGCTCGGCACAGTCGAGGGCTCCGGCTCGGAGACCTACCAGACCATCATCGAGGCGAGGCCTCACCCGAAGGGGCGGGCGCCGCTGTGGTCCGGCCGGTGCAGCTGCCCGGTCGGCTCGGACTGCAAGCACGTCGTCGCGCTCCTGCTGCTGGCCCGGGACGTCGCCAACGGCAAGGAGCCGCCGGACCGGGTCAGTGTCGCGGGCCTGTCCACGACCGAGGCGGAGGCCACGCTCGCTGGCGGGGCGCTGACGGCCCCACCTGCACGCCCAGAGGCCCATTGGGAGGACGTGCTCGGTCACGTGCGGCCGCGGGCGCGGGACCGGGAGGTTCCAGCAGCTCCTGAGCCGCGCGGAGACCTCATGCCCGCAGGGCTTTTCGTCGACGCGATCTACCGGAGTGGCGGCTGGCAGCGACAACCGGAGGTCGGCTATGGGCTACGGGCCACGCGCCGGACCCGCACGGGCACCTGGCACCAGAGCCTGACGTGGCACGACGCACTCCCGCAATGGCGGTCCGGCATCCGCTACCTGCCCGAGCACGAGCGGATCATGACGAGGTTGCGGGACGAGGCGCGCAAGGGATCCGGCAACACGACGTACTTCACCGCGGCGGCCCCACTCAACCTCGACGCGAGTCCGGAGGTGTGGCCGCTGCTGGGAGAGGCGCGGGACGCCGGGATCGCCTTGCTGCCCGGTGAGGGCGTCGTGGGGCCGGTGCAGCTCGTCGACGAGCCCGCCGAGCTGGTCCTTCACGTCCTCAGGGCCGACGACGACTCGGGCGACCTCGTCCTGCGGGTCACGACCGCGGGCCTGCCGGACGGCCTCGTCGGCGAAGTCCTCCACATCGGTGACCCGGTGCACGGCCTCGTCGTGGAGGGCAGCGACGGCGCGCTGACGCTGGTGCCTCTCCAGCAGGATCTCGGCCTCGATCGCCACGCGGTCAGCCAGGCCCTCGCCGGCCTGCGCGTGCCGGCCGAGGAGCGGTCCCGGTTCCTCACCACGGCGGTGCCCGGGCTCCGTGACCACGTCAGGGTCCGGTCCGACGTTCCTCTTCCGGCCCCGGAGGGCCAGTCCGAGGTGGTCCCGGAACGGGTCCAGGTGCACGTCCACGTGGTCGGTGACGTGCCGGGCGAGGTGCGGCTCGATCTGGGCTTCGCCTACGACGGGCGGGTGCGACCCTTCACGACTGAGCGGTTCGGCGGCACCGTTCGGGACCGAGCCGCAGAGCGCGCCGCTGTCGAGGCGGCGGCCTCTGTGCACGCCGTTCGAGGAGCCACCTGGCGTGACTCGACCGGCTACCTGCATCTGGCTACTCGACTGGAGCTCAAGGGAGTCGACGCCGCAAGGTTCGTCTCCGAGCAGCTCGGCCAGCTCGAGGCCGACGAACACGTCGTCGTGGCCGTCGAGGGGGAGCTGCCGGCCTACGAGGAGGTGACGACCGCTCCGGTCATCCGGGTCGGCACCGACGACCGTCGAGGTGACGGCAATGGGTCCCGGATGGTTGAGGACGGGCCGACCGACTGGTTCGACCTGCGGATCTCGGTCGAGGTCGACGGTGAGGAGGTTCCCTTCGAGCCGCTCTTCGCGGCCCTGGCCGCCGGGCAGGAGGTCATGCTCCTCGACTCCGGGTCCTGGTTCCGTCTCGACCGACCGGAGCTGCGCCGGCTCAAGGAGCTGATCGAGGAGGCGCGCGAGATCGCCGACCCGTCGTCAGGTGGACTGCGCCTGTCCCCGCACCACGTCGACCTCTGGGAGGAGCTCGTCGCCCTCGGGGTCGTGGACCATCA
>DASUQN010000290.1:0-2539 GCA_036280515.1 Intrasporangium sp.
CGCGTCGTCGTCGAGCAGGCACCGACGCTGGTCGAGCACGCCGACCTCGACGCGGGTGCCGAGTGAGTGCCGCCCGGAGGTCGCGGGAAGGCGCCCCAGCAGGGCGGCGAGGAGGGTCGTCTTGCCGGAACCGTTGTCACCCGTGATGGCGACGCGATCGCCGCGTCCGACGACGACGCTGACCGGTCCAAGAAGGAACTCGCCGCGCTGGACCGTCGCGTCCGCCAGCGCCGCGACGACGTCGGCCGAGGGAGGGCCCTCGGTGATCGTGTAGCGAAGCTGCCACTCCTTCCGGGGCTGCTCCACGACCTGGAGGCGATCGGCAGCGCGCTGGATTCGCGCCCCCTTCGCCGCCTGCCGGTCTGCTCGCGCCTTGTGCTTCTCCCGGATGTGCTTGTCCGTCTCACAGCCGGTGGACACGCTGCGACGACCCTTGTCTGCCCATTCATGTCGCTGGCGTGCTTGTGCCACAAGGGAGTCGCGGGCACCGGCATAGGTCTCATAGGCCTCCCACGCCTGCCCTCGACGCCGCGCTCGCTCGGCGACGAAGTCGCTGTACGAGCCGGTGTAGTACGAGATCCGCTGCTGGTGCAGGTCGAGCTCGACGACATCCGTCGTCACCACGTCGAGGAACGCGCGGTCATGGCTCGCGATGAGGACCGGCCCGGTGTGCGCATCGACGAAGCCAGCCATGAGGTCGAGGCCGCGCGCGTCCAGGTTGTTCGTCGGCTCGTCGAGCAGCAGCACGTCATAGTGGCTGAGGAGCACGGCGACGAGCGAGGCCCGGGCAGCCTGGCCGCCCGAGAGCGAGCCAAGCGGCCGGTCGGGGTCCACGTCGAGGCCCACCTTCGCGGCGACTTCGGGAAGCCGCTCGTCGAGCTCTGCCGCTCCCAGAGCCAGCCACCGCTCGAGGGCACGGGCGTAGCGGTCCGCGCTCAGCGGCATACGGCCAGGCAGGTCATCGTCGGGCTCGGAGGCCATCGCGGCAGCGGATGCATCGAGCTCGACCTCCGCGGCTGTGACTCCCGTGCGCCTGCGCGCGTACGCCAGCAGTGACTCCTCCGGGTCCGGGAGGGCCTGCGGCAGCCAGGCAATCGTCGCGTGCCGGGGAACGAGCTGGATGGAGCCGTGCTCGACGGGCAGCTCCCCGATGATCGTCCGCATCAGGGTCGACTTGCCCGAGCCGTTCGGGCCGACGACCGCGGTGACGTCACCGTCCGCGAGCGTGAGGTCGAGACCGGTGAAGAGGGTGCGCGCCCCGAAGGCGACGTCGAGGTCGGTGATGGTCAGCGTGGATGGCATACGGGTCCTGAGGTCGCGATGGTTGGGCTCGGGGCGTCAGGCGATCCACACGACAAGAGACGGTACGGACCAGGACCCGACCTGTCGACCGACTTTCCACCAACCCAATCGAGTGAACACCTTTCAGGACCCGAAAGGTGTTCACTCGATTGGGTGAAGACCGATGTGGACGTCCGCTTCGCGACGTTCAACGCGTCGCTCAACCGCAACGTCGAGGGCCAGCTCGTCGCGGATCTCGCGACCCCGGACAACGCACAAGCCCGGGCCGTCGCGGAGATCATCCAGCGGACGAGCCCGGACGTCCTGCTCGTCAACGAGTTCGACTACGTCGAGGACGGCGTCGCTGCGGAGCTGTTCCGGGCCAACTACCTCGAGGTCTCGCAGAACGGCGCCGACCCGGTCGACTACCCCTACTACTTCGTGGCCCCGTCCAACACCGGCATCCCGACCGGCTTCGACCTCAACCACGACGGGGTCGTCGGTGCTGGGGACGACGCCCATGGGTTCGGGCTCTTCCCCGGCCAGTACGGCATGGTGGTCTACTCCACGTACCCCATCGACCACGATGCCGTCCGCACCTTCCAGTACTTCGGCTGGAAGGACATGCCGGGCAACCTCATGCCAACCGAGATCTACTCCCTCGAGGAGCAGGACATCCTGCGCCTGTCGAGCAAGTCGCACTGGGACGTGCCCATCTCCTTGGGCAACCGCACTGTTCACTTCCTCGTGAGCCACCCGACGCCGCCTGCCTTCGACGGCGCGGAGGGCCGCAACGGCCGACGCAACAACGACGAGATCCGCTTCTGGGCCGACTACATCAGCGGGCCGCGCACGTCCTCCTACATCCACGACGACGCGGGTGCCACCGGTGGGCTGGGGCCTGGCGAGCTCTTCGTCATCGCCGGCGACCAGAACTCCGACCCCCACGACGGCGACTCCCTCGAGGGCTCGATAGCGGCCCTCCTGGACCACCCCCGGGTCAACACGTCGGTGACGCCCTCGAGCGAGGGAGCCGTCGAGGCGAGCACCCTCCAGGGCGGCGCCAACCTCGCGCACAAGGGCAACCCCGCCCATGACACCGCCGACTTCAACGACGACCCGGCCCCCGGCAACCTGCGGGTCGACTACGTGCTGCCGAGCAAGGCCCTCCGGATCCTCGATGCCGGCGTCTTCTGGCCGGTCCGGGCCGATCCGCTGTCCCGCCTCACGGGGGTCTTCCCCTTCCCGTCGAGCGACC
>DASUQN010000291.1:0-10799 GCA_036280515.1 Intrasporangium sp.
GTCAGACTCAACCGTGGCCGCCCAGTCGAGCGCGCCGGCGTGGTAGTGCCGGCTGTGCACCATCACTGCGAGGGCCAAGTCATGGCGCAAGTCATGGCGCAGCGCGGTCCCGGGTCCGTGCTCGGAGCCCGACCCGATTGCGACCTGACTGGCGACGTGACTGATCAACAGCCCGAGGGCGCAAGCCGTGAGGGAAGCCAGCCCGCGTGCGGAACTCAGCCCAGCGGCATACGGCCACGTGACGGACCAGGTGCGCTGGAACTCAGTTCTTGCCGAGGAACTTGTCGAAACCCTTGGGCAGCTTGGACAGGTCCAGGTCCGCCATGGAGTCGCCGCCGTCCTGGCCGGCGCCGGGCATGCCGAACGCCGACGCCGCGGCCTTGCTCCGACCCTCGGCGGCCCGCTGGGCGGCAGCCCGCTCCTCCGCCGCCCGCTTGGCCGGGTTGCCGCTCTTGCTCTTCTTGCGCTGCGGCTGCTGGCGGCCTCGCTTGCCGGCACCGGGCACGCCCGGCATCCCCGGCAGGCCGCCACCGCCCCCGCGCGCCAGCGACTTCATCATCTTCTGGGCGTCGCGGAACCGCTCGAGGAGCTGGTTGACGTCGGTCACGGTGACGCCGGAACCCTTGGCGATGCGGGCGCGTCGCGACCCGTTGATCTGCTTCGGGTGGGTGCGCTCGAACGGCGTCATCGAGCGGACCATCGCCTCGACCCGGTCGAACTCGCGGTCGTCGAAGGAGTCGAGCTGGGCCCGCATCTGCTGCATGCCCGGCATCATCTTGAGCATCGACTTGAGCGAGCCCATCTTCTTGATGGCGCTCATCTGCTGGAGGAAGTCCTCGAAGGTGAAGTCCTCCTCGGCGAGGAACTTGCGCGCCATCTCGTCGGCCTGGCGCTTGTCGAACGCCTTCTCGGCCTGCTCGATGAGCGTGAGCACGTCACCCATGTCGAGGATGCGCCCGGCCATGCGGTCCGGGTGGAAGACCTCGATGTCGGTGACCTTCTCACCCACTGACGCGAACATGATCGGCTCGCCGGTCACCTCGCGGATCGACAGGGCGGCGCCCCCTCGCGCGTCGCCGTCGAGCTTGGACAGGACGACGCCGGTGAAGGCGACTCCCTCGTGGAATGCCTGAGCCGTCTCGACCGCGGCCTGACCGATCATGGCGTCGATGACGAAGAGGACCTCGTCAGGCTGGATCGCCTCGCGGATGTCGGCTGCCTGCTGCATGAGGTTGGCGTCGACCGCGAGACGGCCGGCGGTGTCGACGATGACGACATCGTGCTGCTGGGCGCGGGCGTGCTCGACACCGGCACGCGACACGGTCACCGGGTCGCCGAAGCTCCGCGTCCCCTGTCCCGAGTCCGCGACCGCGTCGTGGCCGCCGACGTTGCCGCGCTCCGGCGCGAAGACCTTGAGGCCCGCCCGCTCGCCGACGACCTCGAGCTGGGTGACGGCGTTCGGACGCTGGAGATCCGCTGCGACGAGCAGCGGCGTGTGGCCGCGATCCTTGAGCCAGCGGCCCAGCTTGCCCGCGAACGTCGTCTTGCCAGAGCCCTGCAGGCCCGCGAGCATGATGACGGTCGGAGGGGTCTTGGCGAACCGGATCTGGCGCGTCTCGCCGCCGAGGATCGCGACGAGCTCCTCGTTGACGATCTTGACGACCTGCTGGGCCGGGTTGAGCGCCTGGCTCACCTCTTCGCCGAGCGCCCGCTCGCGGATCGCGTGCGTGAACCGCTTGACGACGGGCAGCGCCACATCGGCGTCGAGCAGCGCCAGCCGGATGTCGCGGATCGCCTTGTTGACGTCGGACTCCGAGAGGCGGCCCTTGCCGCGAAGGTTCGTGAAGGTGGCGGTCAGCCGGTCAGACAGGGTTGCGAACACCCGGCAACTTTAGCCGTTGGAACGCGCACTTCCGATTCGGCTGGTTCCCGCCCCCAGTCCGTATGCCGCTGAGCTCGGTTCCCGACGCCCGCTCAGTCCCACCCCTTCCGCCCATCGATGGGTCAACCAACCGGAGGTTCGCTTTGGTCGAGGTCGATTCCGTGCTTGGCTGCGGCGCCGGAGCGGTGGAGTTCCGGTTGGTTGACCCTCGGGTCACTGGCTGCACTGGCCGTCGCAGGTGTCGATGAGCATGGCTACCGCCTGGGCCGCCCTGGCCGGGGCCAACCGGCCACCACCGAACTCGGTGACGTAGAACGTGTCGAGGGTCTGCCCGGCATACGTCGCGATGTGTGCTGACCGGACGGCAAGGGAGGCGCGGGCCATCGTGATCCCGATGTCCTGGAGCAGGCCGGGACGGTCGGTCGCCCGCACCTCGATGACCGTGGCCGTGTCCGACGCGCCGCTGACCACCATGGCCCGCGTCGAGTCGGGGGCTCCTGACCCGGGACTGCGAACCGGCCCGGCCCAGTTCGCGGCGGTCGCCCTCCGCCGCTGGAGGCCACCGAGGGGCGAGCGGTCACCGGAGCCGATCCGGACCAGGTCGCGGGCGATGAGCTCAGGCAGCGGCCGATCGCCACCGGGCGAGTCGACCCACCACTCGTTGACGGCCAGCCCATCGAGCGTCCGGACGAGGGCGGAGCGCACGACGAAGCCGTGCGCGGCAAGCAGGCCGGCGGTGTCGGCGAACAGGCCGACCCGGTCCCGGTCGATGATGTCGACGCGGTGTGCGCCGCCCAAGGAGGTGACGCTGACGTGGGGGTCTCCGACGGCGACTTTGTCGAGGACGTCCGGACCGAGGGTCAGGGACTCGATCGGCTCGATCGGCTCGATCGCGAGGGGAGCGTCAGCCTGGTTGGCAGTGACGAGGGCAGCACGGCAGGCCGTGTAGAGCCGGGCGACGAGGCCGGCGCGCCAGTCGGTCCAGGCCTTCGGCCCGGCGGCCGACGCGTCAGCCTCAGTCAGGGCTCGGAGCAGGTCGAGGGTCATGACCGACCCATCGACGGCCTTCGAGAGGACCGCGATCGTCGCCGGGTCCTCGGGGTCGCGCCGGGTGGCGAGCTCGACGAGGGTCAGGTGCTCGCGGACGAGCCGGACGACGACCTCCCGGTCCTCGTCACTCGTTCCCATCCGGCGCAGGATGGCGTCGGACAGCTCGCCTCCAACACTGGAGTGGTCCATGGCGTTGGCAACCTTGCCGATGTCATGGAGCAGGGCGGCGAGCACGAGGAGGTCGGGGCGGGCCACGTCGCGCACGAAGCCGCTCGCGGACACGACCGTCTCGACGAGATGCCGGTCGACGGTGTGCCGGTGCACGGCGTTGCGCTGGGGCCGGCTCCGCACGGCGGCCCATTCGGGGATCCACCGTTCCACGATCCCGGCGAGGTCGAGTCCTTCCCACACCGTGACGACACCGGGACCCGCCGCCAGGAGGTCGGCGAAGACGTCACGGGCAGCCTCGGGCCAGGGCTCGCCCGGGCTCGGCGAGTGCGTGGCGAGGTTGCGCAGCGTGGCCGGCGAGAGCGGGATCGCGTTGCGGGCGGCGACGAGAGCGGCTCGAAACGGGATGACCGGGTCGGACGTGACGTCCGCCGACGGCCCGAGGACCGCCTCGCCGTCGTGCCGGTACAGCCCGTAGCCGAGGGGCACGAGCTGCGGTCGCCGCGGGCCCACGCGGAGGGTCCGGGCCCGTTGCGACTGCAGCGCCCGCCGGAGCGTGCCGTCCACCGCGTACGCGATGAGGCGCGCCGAACCGGACAGCTCGGTCAGCACGGAGTCCGCGTCCGCGTGTCCGAGCAGCGCGGCGCACGCATCCTGGTCCTCGCGGGCGAGCCGGTCGCGGCCCCTGCCGGTGACGACGTGGACGGCATCGCGCACGTCGAGGATGCGCTCGTACGCCTCGTCCACCTCGCCGTGCGGCCGGTCCGTGAGCCACGCCTCCGTGAGGGCCCGGAGCACGGTCATGTCGCGGAGCCCGCCGTGGGCCTCCTTGAGGTCCGGCTCGACGAGGTGGGCCAGGTCGCCCTGCCTGGCATGCCGCGCCATGACCGAATCCCGCAGCTCCGGCAGCCGGGTCCGCACGTTGGCGCGCCAGTCGTGCGCCACCGTGGACCGTGCGGCGTTGACGACGTCGGCGTCACCGGCGACGTGCGTCAGGTCGAGCAGCCCCATGGCGGCGGAGAGGTCGCCCGACGCCACTGCCCTGCACTCCGCGACCGTGCGGACGCTGTGGTCGAGCCGCACCCCGGCATCCCAGATCGGATACCAGAGCCGATCGGCAAAGGCACTGACCTCCTTGCCGGACAGGCCCCTCGGGTGATGCACGAGGACGAGGTCGTAGTCGCTCAACGGCCCACCGTCGCCCCGGGCCAACGAGCCGACCGCGGCGAGTGCGACACCGTCGTGGCGACGGCCGCTGCAGGCCTCGCGCCAGAGGCCCAGCAGCCAGCCGAAGCCGAACTCCGCGAGCGTCCGTCGGCGGACGCGGCCCGCCCCGGGTGTCGCGAAATCACGCGTCCCGGCGAGGTCCAGTCGTCGTGTCGTCACATCGCTCATGAGGACCTCGCCGGGCCTTTCTCTCGAAGGGTCGGGACTGCTCCGATGGCACCGGGCCCTGCCGTCTCCGTCTGTCGGGGGTCAGACTGCGGCCGGGCCCCGCTCGCCGGTGCGGACCCTGACCACCTCCTCGACGGGGACGGACCAGATCTTCCCGTCGCCGATGCGGCCGGTCTGGGCCGACTTGAGGATCACCTCGATGACGTCGGGGGCGTCGACGTCGTCCACGAGCACCTCGAGGCGGACCTTGGGCACGAAGTCGACGGTGTACTCGGCGCCGCGGTAGACCTCGCTGTGGCCACGCTGGCGGCCGTAGCCACTGGCCTCGCTGACCGTCATCCCGGTGACCCCGAAGGCCTCGAGGGCCTCCTTCACGTCGTCGAGCTGGTGCGGCTTGATGATGGCGGTGACGAGCTTCATGCGTTGACCTCCTTGCGGGTTGCCGGTGCGTCTGCCGGAACGGCCGGTCCCGCGCTCCGCCCCATGGCAGCACCGAGGCTGCCCCAGTCGTAGCCGGTCTCGGCGTGAACGTTCTGGTCGATGCCTGCGGTCTCCTCGTCCTCGGAGATGCGCCAGCCCAAGGTGGCCTTGAGCGCGATCGCGACGACGGTGGTGACGAGCCCCGAGAGGGCAACCGCGACCAGTGCGATGACCGCCTGCACGACGAGCTGCTGGATGCCGCCGCCGTAGAGGAGACCGGTGTCGGTTCCGAGGAGGCCGATGGCGACGGTTCCCCAGAGACCGGCGACCAGGTGGACACCCACGACGTCGAGTGAGTCGTCGTAGCCGAGCCGGTACTTGAGGCCGACGGCCAGGGCGCAGAGCGCGCCGGCGACGAGGCCGAGAGCGAGCGAGCCGACGGGCGAGAGCGCTCCCGCGGCCGGCGTGATGGCGACGAGGCCGGCGACGACCCCGGACGCGGCGCCCAGCGAGGTGGCGTGACCATCACGCACCTTCTCCGTGATGAGCCAACCGAGCATCGCGGCGCACGTCGCGGCGGTCGTGTTGATCCAGGCGAGCCCGGCCGTGCCGTCGGCGGCGAGCGCCGATCCGGCGTTGAACCCGAACCAGCCGAACCACAGAAGAGCGGCACCGAGCATGACGAAGGGCAGGTTGTGCGGACGCATCGCGATCCTGCCGAAGCCCTTGCGCGTGCCCACGACGAGCGCGAGGACCAGGGCGGCCATGCCGGCGTTGATGTGCACCACGGTGCCGCCGGCGAAGTCGATCGGAGCCACCGCAGCCGCAGCTTCCTCGCCAGCTCCGGTGACGCCGAACAGCCTGGCCGCGAGCCCGTCCGGCGAACCGGACAGCAGGCCGCCGCCCCAGACCATGTGGGCGAGGGGGAAGTAGGCGAGGGTGACCCAGATGCCTGCGAAGACGAGCCAGGTGCCGAACCTGGCCCGGTCGGCGATGGCGCCGCTGATGAGCGCGACGGTGATGATGGCGAAGGTGATCTGGAAGGCGACGTTGACGATGGCCGGGTAGGAGCCGGTCAGGATGTACTCGCCTGCCGAGTCGGTGATGGTCCCGTTCAGGCCGAACCACTCGAAGGGGTTGGCGAACAGGCCACCGATGGAGCTCGGTCCGTAGGACATCGAGTAGCCCCACAGGATGTAGACGACACCGACGACGCCGATCGCGCCGAACGACATCATCATCATGTTGAGGACGGACTTCGCGCGGACCATGCCGCCGTAGAAGAAGGCGAGGCCGGGAGTCATCAACAACACCAAAGAGGCGCTGATGAGCATCCAGGCGGTGTCGCCGCTGTCGAGTGCGTTTTCCATGTCGAGGATCCTGTGGATGACCCGTTTCGACGGCTCGCGCGGCGTGTTACGTCCATGTCAACAACGGCACCGGACTGTTATTGCTGCGTTTCGCACGAAGGGCCCGCCCACGATGTGGACCGGCCCCCTGCACGATGGCGCACCCTGGCCGCTCACTCCACGATGGCGTCGACGAAGGCCTCCGGGTCGAACGGCGCCAGGTCATCCGGCCCCTCACCGAGCCCCACGAGCTTGACCGGCACGCCGAGCTGGCGCTGGACGGCGACGACGATGCCGCCCTTGGCCGTGCCGTCGAGCTTGGTCAGCACGATGCCGGTGACGTCGACGGCCTCGGCGAAGACCTTTGCCTGCTGCAGCCCGTTCTGGCCCGTCGTGGCGTCGAGCACGAGGAGGACCTCGTCGATCTCGCTCTGCTTCTCGATGACCCGCTTGACCTTCCCCAGCTCGTTCATCAGGTCGACCTTGTTGTGCAGGCGTCCCGCTGTGTCGATGATGACGACGTCGACCTCTTGCTCGATCCCGGCCTTGACCGCGTCGAACGCGACGGCGGCAGGGTCGGCCCCCTCCTTGTCGGATCGGACGGTTGGCACCCCGACCCGGGCGCCCCACGTGTCGAGCTGGTCGGCGGCCGCAGCGCGGAAGGTGTCCGCGGCGCCGAGCAGCACGTCACGGTCCTCGGCAACGAGGACGCGGGCGAGCTTGCCGACCGTCGTCGTCTTGCCGGTCCCGTTGACGCCGACGACGAGGATGACGGCGGGGCGCACGCCGACACGCGACGACGCGATGCGACGGTCCATGTCGGGCTGGACGAGGCGGAGCAGGTCCTCCTTGAGCCAGCCGCGGGCGGTGGCCTCGTCGGTGGTCCCGTCGATCTTCACCTTGGTCCGCAGGGAGGCGATGAGCTCCTCGGTCGCCTCGACGCCGAGGTCGGCGCCGATGAGCGTGTCCTCGACGTCCTCCCAGGCCTCCTCGTCCAGCCGACCGCGCGACAAGAGCGCCAGCAGCCCCTTGCCGAGAGCCGTGTTGGACCGGGCCAGCCGGGCACGGAGGCGCTGGAGGCGGCCGCGCGCGGACTCCGGGCGCTCGATGGTCGGGAGCGGCTCGGGGATGGGCGGGAGGGTCACCTCCGGAACCTTGGTCGTGACGGTCCCGGCTGGTGGCGCCTCGGTCTCCGGCCGGTGCTCGAGCTCCTCGGTGGGCAGCCCCGGCGCCCCCGTCGAGGGGGGAGCCTCAACCTCCCGCTCAGGACGGCCCCGGCCTCGTAGGAGGCCGACGGCGACGCCGACCCCCAGGGCGAGGATGACGACGCCGATGATCACGTAGAGCCAGAGGTCTTCCACGTCGTCCATCCAATCACGGCCTGCCGTTGCGGCCGCCTCGGCCGGACGGCTGCGTCAGGCCGACGGCTGCGTCGGGCCGACGGCTGCGTCAGGCGGACTGCTGGGTGGCGACGTCCCGCAGGCGCTGCGAGACGACCGTCGTCACGCCGTCGCCTCGCATGCTCACGCCATAGAGGGCGTCGGCGATCTCCATCGTCTTCTTCTGGTGCGTGATGACGATGAGCTGGGAGCTGCCACGCAGCTCCTCGAAGAGCGTGAGGAGGCGGCCCAGGTTGGCGTCGTCCAGCGCCGCCTCGACCTCGTCCATGATGTAGAAGGGCGAGGGGCGTGCCTTGAAGATCGCGATGAGCAGGGCCACGGCCACCAGGGCGCGCTCGCCACCGGAGAGCAGCGAGAGTCGCTTGATCTTCTTGCCCGGTGGGCGTGCCTCGACTTCGAGCCCGGTCGTCAGCAGGTTGGACGGGTCGGTGAGGACGAGCCGTCCCTCTCCGCCGGGGAAGAGCCGCTGGAAGACCCGCTCGAACTGGACCGCCGTGTCCTCGAACGCCTGGGCGAAGACCCGCTCGACGCGCTCGTCGACCTCCTTGACGATGTCGAGCAGATCGCGCTTGGAGCTCTTGAGGTCCTCGAGCTGCTCGGTCAGGAACTTGTGCCGCTCCTCGAGGGCGGAGAACTCCTCCAACGCGAGCGGGTTGATCCGCCCCAGGGCGTTCAGCTTGCGCTCGGCCTGCCGCAGCCGCTTCTCCTGCACCTCGCGGACGAACGGGCCAGGATCCGGAACGGGCGCCTCCGAGTCGGCGTCCGGGTCCGGCACGACGGGCACGAGCTGGTCGGGGCCGTACTCCTCGACGAGGGACTCGGGCGAGATGCCCAGCTCCTCGACGGCCTTCTGCTGGAGCTGCTCGATGCGCAGACGCTGCTGGGCCCGGGCGACCTCGTCGCGGTGGACGCTGTCGGTGAGCTCACGCAGCTCGTTCTGCAACGTCGCGATGTCACGCCGCACCACGGCCAGCTCGGCGTCGCGCTCGTTGCGCGCCTCCTCGGCGGCCCGTCGGGCGGCGTCGGCCTCGTCGGCAGAGTCGCCGAGCAGCCCGTGCGCCCATTCAGCGGCCACGCGGACCGCCTCGGCCACCCGGGCCTCGCGCTGCCGGCGGGCCCGCCTCGCGGCCAGGCGCTCCCGCGCCTCCTCCTCCTGGCGCGCGGCCCGTTCCAGCGCATCGGCACGGTCGCGCAGGGCGCGGGCCCGCTCCTCGCGGGTGCGCAGCCCGAGGCGCAGCTCGGTCTCTGCTGCGCGGGCCTCCCGGGCCAGGGCATCGAGCCGATCCCGCTCCTCCGTCGACGGCTCGGCATCGACGTCAACGTCGGCGCTCGCCGCGTCGAGCCGGTCGAGCAGCTCGGCATGCGCAGCCTGGTCCGCCTCGAGGGCGGCCCGTGCATCGGCCATCGCCTTCTCGGTGCGCTCCACCTCGGCGCGCGCTGCCCGGAGGGTCTGGCCGAGGGAGCCGAGCCGCTCGGCGACCGCGGACATCCGGGCGTCGCTCTCATGGAGGCGCTCGAGACAGGCCTCGACCCGATCGTTCAGGTCGGTGCGCGACGCCTCGGCGGCGGCCACCGCGAACCGTGCCTGCTCCCCGTCCCTCGTCGCCCGGGCGACCTCGTCCTGCGCCGCGTCGAGCGCGGCCTGGAGCTCGAGCAGGCTGGGGGCGCTGAGGCTGCCACCGCGCACGAGGCCGGGCGCGTAGACGTCACCCTCGCGTGTCACGGCGGTCAGGCCCGGATGCGTGCGTACGAGGCGCGTTGCCTCGCCGGCACTCTCGACCAGGGCGACGCGCTCGAGGGCCTGGTCCACTGCTGGGCGCACCGACTCGGCACACTGGACGACGTCCCTGACCCAGCGTGCCCTGCCGTCCAGAGCAGGCCACCTCGACGGGTCGACGGGGGCTGCGGACTCCGCGACGAGCAGGCTCGCCCGTCCGGCGTCGTCGGCCCGGAGGGTGTCGAGGGCCCTGGCCGCAGCGTCGAGGGAGTGGACCGCCAGCGCCTCGGCCGCCGGGCCGAGCGCGGCGGCGACGGCGTTCGCGAGGCCGGGGTCGACGCTCACGAGGGAGGCGACAGAGCCGATGATCCCGTGCGACTCGAGGTCCTCTCCAGCCGCGGCGAGGAGCGTGGCAGCGCCGTCCTTGCGGCTGAGGCTGAGCTCGAGTGTCTCGACCCGCGCGGCCGCGGTGGTCCGGGCTCGGTCTGCGGCTGCCTCGGCTTCCCGCCACCTGGTGAGCTCGGCCTCGGCTGCCTCGAGCCCTGCGGCGGCCTGCTCGTACGCGGTGTCGAGTCCCTCCTCGCCCTCCTCGTCCTGGGCGACGCCCGCCTCGAGACGAGCAAACTCACGCTCTGCCTCCGCGGCACGCGCCAGCGCCTGCTCCGCGGTGGTCCGGAGTCGGCCGAGCTCGGCCTCGCGGGCCTCGATCCGGGACGCCTTCGCGCCGACCTGGCCGCCAAGCTTGGCAAGACCCTCACGGCGATCGGCAGCGGCCCGCGTCGCCCGGGCGAGCCGCGAGGTCTCCTCCGCGTGGTTGCGCTCGGCCTCGGTGCGGGCCAGGACCGCCTCCTCGAGGGTCGCCCTGACCTCCTCGATCTCGGCCCGCAGGATCTCCTCCTGCTCGCGGACCTCGGCGGCCTGCCCGCGCAGCTGCTCGGGGTCGCGCGTCGTCTGGCCCTCGTCGCCCTCACCGTCGTCCTCGCTGAGCAGCCGCACGCGCTCTGACGCGAGCGAGAGAGTCGACACCATCCGCTCGACGAGGCGGCTGAGGGAGACGTACTGGTCCTGCGCCACCGCCAGGGCCGGTCGCGCCTCCTCGGCAGCGGCCTCGAGCCCGGCAAGCCGCTGAGCGTGGTCGCCCATGGCCTCCTCGACCTCGGTGCGGCGCTGGATGAGTGCCGTCTCGTCGGCCACCTCCTGCTCGAGGGTCGAGGTGAGCTGGACGAGGTCGTCGGCGAGCAGCCGCAGCCGGGCGTCGCGGGCCTCGGTCTGGATCACGGCTGCCTTGCGAGCCGTCTCGGCCTGGCGTCCGAGCGGGCCGAGCTGGCGCCGGATCTCACCGGTGAGATCCTGCACCCGGGTGAGATTGGCCTCCATCGTCTCGAGCTTGCGCAGCGCGCGCTCCTTGCGCTTGCGGT
>DASUQN010000292.1:0-2418 GCA_036280515.1 Intrasporangium sp.
GATGAGGCCGAGCGCCCTGACCTGGTCGCGCTCCGACTCGAGTCGCGCGACGGACGCGGCGATGCGCTCACGCGAGAAGTCGTTGAGCTCGACGCCCTGGACGATCTCGTACCGGCCGTCCTTCACGACGCACGGGAACGAGGAGATGACCCCTTCGGTGACCTCGTACGAGCCGTCGGACGGGACCGACATCGAGACCCAGTCGTCGGTGCCCTTCACCCAGTCGCGCATGTGGTCGATCGTCGCGTTGGCCGCGGACGCCGCCGACGACAGGCCGCGGGCCGCGATGACGGCGCCGCCGCGCTTGGCGACCGTCGGGATGTACTCGTCGGTGATCCACGTCTGGTCGACCAGGTCGGCCGCGATCCTGCCGCCGACCTTCGCGTTGTAGAGGTCGGGGTACATCGAGTCGTCGTGGTTGCCCCAGATGGCGAGATGCGTGATCTCCGAGACACTGACGTCGAGCTTCTTGGCGAGCTGCGACTTGGCGCGGTTGTGGTCGAGACGCGTCAGGGCGTTGAACCGCTCGCGCGGGATGTCGGGGGCGTTGGACATCGCGATGAGCGCGTTGGTGTTGGCGGGGTTGCCGGTGACGAGGACCTTGATGTCGTCGGCGGCGTTGTCGTTGAGCGCCTTGCCCTGGCCGGTGAAGATCTTGCCGTTGGCGGCGAGCAGGTCGGCGCGGTCCATGCCCTCCTTTCGGGGCATGGCGCCGACGAGCATGGCGAGGTTGGCGCCGTTGAAGATGGCGTTGGGGTCATCGCCGATCTCGACGCCGGCGAGCGTCGGGAACGCGCAGTCGTCGAGCTCCATGACCACTCCCTCGAGCGCCTTGAGCGCCGGGGTGATCTCGAGGAGCCGCAGCTCGACCGGGGTGTCCGGACCGAGGAGCGCGCCGCTCGCGATGCGGAAGAGGAGGCTGTAGCCGATCTGGCCGGCGGCGCCGGTGACGGCGACCTTGACGGGGGAGGCGGCGGAGGTTGTGCTCACGGGTTGCCCTTCACATCAGTGTGGTCGTGGACGCTCTCGAAACTACCAGCCACGCACCTGGCCCCCGGCCGCGCAAGCTGGCCGCGTGACGTGGGTCACCAAGGAGTCCGATGGCTCGCCGGTCTTGGCGGCTCCTGTGGCATGCGGCGGCTCGTCTACGAGGCGCCAGGTGCCGTAACAACCGCCACGCCGTGTGCTCAGCGCCGCCGGACCATCGACCTCCGGACCAGCATGGCCACTGACACAACCAGGACCACGCTGCCGATGATGACCAGCCACCAGTACGTGTTGTGTTCGCTCGGTCCGGCACCCGGCTGCAGAGACAACCATGGGCCGCCGATGACGCCGGCAACGGTCAGCATCAGCCCCGTGACCGCGCCGAGGCCCGGCCCGAGCGCGCCGGCCGGTCTCCGCGCGGAACGGGTCGGACCGTAGCCAGGAGACTCGGTCTGCCACGAGGGTGGTGGCTGCACCGACGCCGGGGGAGTCTGGGTCTGCGGGGGTGGTGCTGGTGACGCGGTCGATGGCGCACCAGCAGGTCCGACGGGCTCGTAGGCACTCGGAGCGGGCTGGGGAGGGGCGGGTTGCGTTCGGGCCCAGAGGTCCCCGCTGACTGTCCCCGTGGACACGGGCAGGCGGACGAAGCGCAGGGCTGCAAGCCCGGGCGGTGGCAGACCTTCTGAGTGCGGGAACGGCTCCTCCCAGTAGAGCGGCCGGACGAAATCGGCCCGTTGCGTCGACAGTGCCTCCTCCCACTCACCACGGCAGGTCGCTGAAATCATCGAGCGGCTCGACCAGAAGAGCTGGAAGCTGTCGGCCTCGGCGATCTTGACCCGCATCCACTCGAGCGGGGCACCCGAGCGCCGCTCGGCGACGATCTCGGACAGATAGCTGTCGCCCAAGGCCTCGGCCACGGCGACGACCCCCTCGACGAGGTCGGCGTCCTCCGGCGCGTAGCACGGGAAGATCCGCGCAAAGCGCTGAACCGGTAGCTCCTGGCGCGTCGGCGGCTGCGCCGCCGGGGCCGCTTCGACGACGAGCGTCACTGCAGCCTCCGCGATGACGATCGGCCCCGAGAAGACCCGCACCGCTCCCTCCACCGTCGTGCCCACAGCCTCCTCACTCGCCCGCAGCAGAAAGGTGAGCTCGGCGATCTCACCCGTCCAGGTCACCGCCGCCTGGGGTGGGTTGCACTCGAGGCCCGGCAGGTCTGGCCTGACGACGAGTCCCGCGCCGCGGGCGAGTGGCTGAGTGGAGGGAGTCGCAGTCGTCTGGCTGGGGGCGCCGGCGAAGAAGGCGGCGACCCGTTCGTCCACCGCGGCCGTCTGGTCGATGACCTCGCCGCTCGGAGTGGTCTGGCGCTCGCCGTGGTGGGCGAAGAAGAGCAGCGGCTCCCAGACCGTCGGGCGCAGCGTCGCTGGGTGCGAC
>DASUQN010000293.1:0-7292 GCA_036280515.1 Intrasporangium sp.
CGCTCGCGCTCGGTCTCGTCGACCAGGTCGCCATGGACGTCGTGCCAGTGGTGTTCGGCTCGGGGAAGCGGTACTTCGGCGCCATCGACGGCCAGCACCTGCTGGAGGACCCCGATGTGGTCATCCGGGGCGACCGAGTGCTGCACCTGCGCTACCGCGTCCGCCACTAGGGGGAGCGAGTGTGCGGTTCGCGACATCCTCCACGCGTCGCGAACCGCACATTCGACCCAACGGGG
This sequence comes from Intrasporangium sp., assembly GCA_036280515.1. Classification (GTDB taxonomy): domain Bacteria; phylum Actinomycetota; class Actinomycetes; order Actinomycetales; family Dermatophilaceae; genus Intrasporangium. The sequence goes on from DASUQN010000293.1 coordinate 237, forward strand.
GAGCGTCGCGAACTGTACGTCCGAGCGGGACCGAGCACAGCGGCATACGGCCGGATCTAGAGTGCCCCCATGACCAACGTCACCCAGCAGCGTGTCCTCCACACCGCGATCCCCGGCCCCAAGTCCCTCGAGCTCCAACAGCGCAAGGTCGCGGCTGTCTCCGCCGGCGTGGGCACGGGCCTGCCGGTCTACGTCGAGCGTGCGGGCGCCGGCATCCTCGTCGACGTCGACGGGAACCAGCTCATCGACTTCGGGTCCGGCATCGCCGTGACGACCGTCGGCAATGCCGCCCCGCGCGTCGTCGAGCGCGTCCAGCAGCAGGTCGCCGACTTCACGCACACGTGCTTCATGGTGACGCCCTACGAGGAGTACCTCGACGTGTGTGACGCCCTCAACGAGCTCACGCCCGGCGACCACGAGAAGCGCTCCGCCCTGTTCAACTCCGGCGCCGAGGCCGTCGAGAACGCCGTGAAGGTCGCCCGCCACGTGACCGGCCGGCAGGCGGTCATCGCCTTCGACCACGGCTACCACGGGCGGACCAACCTCACCATGGCGCTGACCGCCAAGAACATGCCGTACAAGCACAGGTTCGGCCCCTTCGCTGGTGAGGTCTACCGGGCGCCGATGAGCTACCCGTTCCGGTGGCCGGGCGGCCCGGCGGACTGCGCCAAGGAGTCGTTCGACGTCTTCGTCCAGCAGGTGCACGCGCAGGTGGGCGAGGAGAACCTCGCCGCCGTCATCCTCGAGCCGATCCAGGGCGAGGGCGGGTTCATCGTGCCGGCGCCGGGCTTCGTGCGGCAGGTGGCTGACTGGTGCCGCGAGCACGGCATCCTCTTCATCGCGGACGAGGTGCAGACCGGCTTCTGTCGCACGGGCGACTGGTTCGCGAGCGAGCACGAGGGTGTCGTCCCCGACCTCATCACGACGGCCAAGGGCATGGCCGGGGGCCTGCCGCTCGCCGGCGTGACCGGGCGGGCGGAGATCATGGACGCGATCCATGGCGGGGGCCTGGGAGGCACCTACGGCGGCAACCCGGTGGCCTGCGCGGCGGCACTGGGTGCGATCGAGACGATGCGCTCGGAGGACCTGTGCGGGCGGGCGCGTGAGGTGGAGGCGCTCTTCCTGCCGCGCCTGCGGGCGCTCGCCGAGCGGTTCCCGCAGATCGGCGACATCCGCGGGCGTGGGGCGATGCTCGCCATCGAGCTGGTGCGCGGCGCGGGTGACCTGACCCCCGACGCGGACCTCACTGCCGCGGTCAATCGCGAGTGTCACGCCCAGGGGCTCGTCACCCTGACGTGCGGGACCTACGGCAACGTCTTCCGCTTCCTGCCGCCGCTCGTTGCCTCCGACGCGCTGCTGTCGGAGGGGCTTGACGTCTTCGAGGCGGCCTTCGCCAAGGCGGTCGGCTGAGACGACGTGTCCGTATGCCGCTGTGCTGGCTTGGGAGCCGTGTGACCCACCTCACGTGCTTGGGTGTCACGCCCACGGGGCCGAGCCCCGTCGTGCTGGCATGACGCGACGAATCGATATCAGTGACGTGGCTCCCGCGGGCTTCCGGGCGGTGCTGGGACTGGAGAAGTATGTCTCCGGCGCCGTGGACCACACAGTGCTCGCTCTGGTGAAGACCCGGGCGTCGATGATCAACGGCTGTGTCTACTGCATCCACATGCACACCAATGACGCCGTCGAGGCGGGGGAGAGCATCGACCGGCTGTTCGGTCTGGCCGCGTGGCGCGAGGCGCCGTTCTACGACGAGGCGGAGCGGGCAGCCCTGGCGCTCACCGATGCCGTGACCCGGCTCGACGAAGGCGGCGTGCCTGACGACGTCTGGGACCCGGCCGTCAAGCACTGGGGAGAGGAAGGCGCGGCCAACCTGCTGCTGGCGATTGCCACGATAAACGTATGGAACCGGATCGCGATCACGTGCCGCACGCCACCCGGGGCCTGAGCCTCGACGAGTTCCAGGCCGCCCGCCCGATGCTCGGCGGGCTGGCCTATCGGCTGCTGGGCAGCTGGCACGACGCCGAGGACGTCCTGCAGGAGGCCTACCTGCGTTGGTCGGCCGTCGATCACTCGACGGTACGCGAGCCGCGTCGCTACCTGACGAGGGTGGTGACGCGGCTGGCCATCGACTCGCTTCGGACCAGGCAGTCGCGGCGCGAGAGCTACGTCGGCGAGTGGCTGCCCGAGCCGGCACCTGCTGACCTGTTCGGCGGTACTGATCCTGGTGACCTGTCCCTCGCTGTGCTGCACCTGATGGAACGCCTTACCCCGGCGCAGCGAGCCGTCTACGTGCTGCGGACTGGCTTCGTCATCCCGTTCGACGAGATCGCGGACATCCTGGGCCGGAGTCCGGAGGACTGCCGACAGCTGCTGCGGCGAGCCAGGGCCGCGTTGGCCGACTCGCGTGCGCGCTTCACGCCGACGCGGAACGAGCAGGAGCGGCTGCTGAAGGACTTCGTGGCAGCGGCACGGTCGGGCAACCTGGAGCGGCTCAAAGGCCTGCTCCGTGCGGATGCCGTGGCGTGGAGCGACGGGGGAGGACGTGCCAAGGCCGCCCGACGCCCGATCCAAGGGGCCGACAAGGTCGCGCGGTTCTTCGGCCGGCTCTACTCCCGGCCGGGAGCCTTCGACGCGGTCGTGCTCGAGCTGGCCGGTGAGCGCGCCCTGCTCGTCCAGCTGGGCGAGATCCCGCACGTTCTGACCCTCGAGCTCGACGCCGGACAAGTGGTCGGGATCCGGCTCGTGACCAACCCCGACAAGCTCTCCGTCGCGGCCGGGCACGATCGAGCCTGGGAACGAGTGACGGGATGACTCTCGGTGGCCCCGGCTCGAAAAGGCGCAAGCGACGGGTTTGATCCCGTCATTTGTCCCGGTGTCGTTGTCGGCTTCGGGGCCTGTGGATGACGCCAGCAGAGCGGAGGCCAACTCGGCGAGATTGGCCGAGTGACCGCAGAGACGGACGCAACTGAGCCGGGGCCGCACGGCGATCGCACGGCCGCGGATGTCGTCGAACGGCTGGGAGGCACGTGCTCCTGGCGAGAGCTGCGCCGAGCCGTGCACTGGCGGCTCATTGCCGCAGCCCTCAAGGACGGTTCGATCGTCCGGCGCGGGCGGGGTCTGTACGCCGTGCCGTCGGCGGCCGAGGGGCGGGTGATCGCTCGTCGGATGACGGGCACGGTTTCGCATCGGACCGCCGCCCTGCAGTGGGGCTGGAAGGTCAAGTCGACCCCGGACCTCCCGGACGTGACTATCCCGACGAATCGAAAACTGCGCACCAGCGCGCGCGGCCTGGCGACCGTCCACTGGCGCACGCTCGCCGATGGCGACGCCGTGGACGGTTGGGTGACGAGCCGGGTCCGGACCGTCATCGACTGCTGTCTCGACCTGCCCCTCGACGAGGCGCTCGCGGTCTTCGACTCGGCGCTGCGCGGTGGCCTCAGGAGGCGTGAGGTCACCGAGGCAGCCTTGCCACTCGGGAAGCTGCAACGACGACGGGTCCTGGCTGTGGCGCGGGTGGCCAGCCACCGGGCCGCCAACCCGTTCGAGTCCGTCCTCCGAGCGCTTGCCATTGAGGCGGGCGCAGCACTCGGGGCTCACTTCGAGCCGCAGCATTGCATCGAATACGACGACTTCTATGCGCGCGTCGATCTCGGCAGCCACGAGCTGCGCATGGTGCTGGAGGCCGAGAGTTTCGAGTTCCACGGGGACAGAGCCGCGCTCACGCGAGACTGTGTCCGCTACACCGAGCTCGGGTCGCGCGGGTGGCTGGTGCTGCGGTTCACCTGGGAGCAGGTGATGTTCCAGCAGGACTGGGTCCGCCAGAAGATCGCGATGGCCGTGAAGAGGCGCCTGTCAGAGCGGGGACCAGGCGCGGGCCAGCGACAGCCGGGACGAGTGACGGGACGGGCGGGCGCAATCGCGGCGCGCTGAGCACGCGGCCTGGGTTCTTGTCCCGTCACTTGTCCCAAGACTGGCAGCCGGGCCGGGACGAGTGACGGGACGGGCGGGCGCAATCGCCGCGCGCTGAGCACGCGGCCTGGATTCTTGTCCCGTCACTTGTCCCAACGGCTAGAAGGGTCACCCGAGGGGGCCGATCTCCGGGCGCTTGGCCTGCCGGTTGTCCCCCGACGACCGTCCGGTCAGGCGCCGGTGGACCCACGGGCCGACGTATTCGCGGGCCCACTGGGCGTTCGCATGCAGCGCCTCCCGTCGGCTGATCGGCGGCGCCGGCTCGAGGGGCGTTTCCCAGTCCGCGTCGGCCGGAGCGTGCCCCAGCGCCTGCAGCGCCGCCATCGCGACCCGCCGGTGGCCCTCGCTCGTCATGTGGATCCGGTCGTCGGCCCACATCCGCCAGTCGCGAAGGGCGTGCAGGCCCCACTGATCGATGACGTGCGCTCCGTGGCGTCTGGCGATCGACCAGATGTTCGCGGCGTGGATGGCCGCGCGACCCCGGGTCGCCTTCACCAGCGGAGCCTCCGCCGGGTCGACCGGGGTCGCCATGAGCACATCCGCCCCCGTCGCCCGGATGGTCTTCACCGCACCCTCCAGCAGGGATGCGAGGGCGTCGAGGTCGGCCTTCGGTCGCAGGATGTCGTTCCCGCCGCCGACGATGCTGACGAGGTCCGGCTCCAGGGCCAGGGCCCTCTCGAGCTGCGGCCCCACGACGTCCGCCAGCTTGCGCCCCCGCACCGCCAGGTTCGCGTAGCCGAACCCGAGCCCCGAGTCCTGCGCCATCTCCGACAGGTGGGCCGCCAACCGGTCCGCCCACCCGCCGAACTCGCCGTGCGAGCCGTCTCCGACGATGAGTGGGTCGTTGTCGGACATGCCCTCGGTGAAGGAGTCCCCAATGGCCACGTAGCGACTCCAGAGGCGCCTCTCGCCCGCGCTGGGCTCGGTCATGTCAGCCTCCAGTCGATCGGTGTGGCGCCCTGTCGGGCGAGGAGCTCGTTGGCCCTGCTGAACGGGCGCGACCCGAAGAACCCGGACCGGGCCGACAGGGGTGACGGGTGGGCGCTCTCGATGCGCGGCACCTGTCCCAGCATCGGCGCGAGGGACTGCGCCTGCCGCCCCCACAGGATCGCGACCAATGGCCCCCCTCGCGTCGCGAGGCCTGAGATCGCTTGCCCCGTCACGGTTTCCCAGCCCTTGCCCTGGTGGCTGGCCGGCCGCCCCGGGCACACGGTCAGGACGCGGTTCAGCAGCATGACGCCGCGCTCGAACCACGGACTGAGATCCCCGTTCGCCGGTGGCGGCAGCCCCAGGTCGGTCCCGAGCTCCTGGTAGATGTTCTGCAGCGACCGGGGCACGGGACGCACGTCCGGTGCGACGGAGAAGGACAGCCCCACGGGGTGCCCAGGTGTCGGATACGGGTCCTGGCCGACGATGAGGACCCGGACGTCGTCGAGGGGCACGGTGAAGGCCCGAAGGATCGCGTCACCGGCAGGCAGGTACCCCCGACCGGCCGCCAGCTCGGCGCGCAGGAACTGCCCCATCGCGCCGATGGTGTCGGCCACCGGGTCGAGGACGGGTACCCATGACGGGTGGACGAGCTCGGCGAGGGGACGGACGGGCACGGGGTCACGCTACCGAACGCAGCGCACGGCAGAATCGGCCCTGATGACCACATTGCTTCGCGGACCAGCCCTCATCGACGGTGCCGTCGTCACCGCCGAGATCGCCATCGACGGCGAGCGCATCGCAACGGTCCGGCCGGTGCAGCCGTCCGACCCCGCCACCCCCGGAAGTGAGCCGATCCTCGGGACGATGTCAGCGGCATACGTCGATCTCCATTGCCACGGGGGCGGTGGGTCGGCGTTCACCGACCTCGACCCCGAAGCGGCCGCCGCCGCGGCCCGCCACCACCATGCCCGCGGGTCCACGTCCCTCCTTGCCAGCCTCGTGACCATGTCCCTCGCGGACCTGCTCCGGGGCGTCGAGATCCTCGCCGACCTGGCGGACGACGGCCTCGTCGACGGCATCCACCTCGAAGGTCCGTGGCTCGCCGAGGCTCGCTGCGGTGCCCATGACCCGAGGCTGCTCCGCGACCCGGACCTCCGGGAGGTCGACCGGCTCCTGCGCGCCGGCCGCGACCATGTCCGGCAGGTGACCTTGGCGCCGGAGCGTGAGGGCGGGATGCGCCTCGTGCGGCACCTGCGCGAGTCGGGTGTCCACCCGGCCATCGGGCACACGACGGCGACGTTTGCGCAGGTGGGGCGGGCTGTGGCCGCCGGCGCCGACCTCGCCACCCACCTGTTCAACGGGATGGACCCGTGGCACCACCGCACACCCGGAGCCGTCCCAGCGCTCCTCCGCGCGGCCGTCCACGATGGCGTCGTCCTGGAGCTCATCGCGGACGGCGCCCACCTCTCGGACGACACGGTCCGCACCGTCATGGACCTTGCCGGCCCGTCGCGGGTGGCCCTCGTGTCCGATGCGATCGCGGCTGCCGGCGTCGGCGACGGGCCGTTCTCGCTCGGCGGCCTGTCCGTGGTCGTCGCCGGCGGCACCGCCCGGCTCACCGGAGGGCCGGGAGAGCCCGAGGGCTCCATCGCCGGGGGGACGAGCCACGTCGCCGACATCGTGTCCCGCCAGGTGGGTGCCGGGATGTCTCTGTCGTATGCCGCTGAGTCGGCTTCCCGCACGCCTGCCCGCCTGCTCGGGCTGGCTGACCGAGGGGCGCTGCGCGCCGGCGCCCGCGCCGACCTCGTGGTGCTCGACGGCGCGGCGCGCGTCGGGCGGGTGATGCGAGCTGGTCGCTGGCTGCAGTAGTGCGGGCACGTCAGCGGTACCTGTCGCGGGCGTGGGCGTCGGCGTGCGGCCGGCGCGTTTCGGACCATGCCGCACGAGCGCCTACGCTAGGACCCCGTGACAGCTTCATTGAGGCCTCGCTGGCCCGTAGTCATCTTCGATCTCGACGGCACCCTCGCCGACACCGTGAACCTCATCGTCGAGTCGTACCAGCACGCCTTCCGCACGGTGATGGGCCGTGAGGAGGACCCGGACATCATCCGGTCGTGGATCGGGCGTCCGCTCAGCAGCGCGTTCCGGGACCAT
>DASUQN010000294.1:0-3356 GCA_036280515.1 Intrasporangium sp.
CGGGCCCCCAGTGTCACGAGGTGCCCGACGACTCCCGGGATCCAGCCAGTCTCTCCCCTCATCCAGCGAGCGCTGACGAGGTTGTGGGGTACGACGACGGTGTCGGCACGCGCATCCACGAGGCCGAGGTCGGTTCCAAAGACGTCGGTGACGACAGCCCAGCGTCGCGCGCTGTGGCGGGCAAGGTGCTCCCCGATGGCGACTCCGAACAGCTCCACGACCTCCGCGGCGCTCTGGCCGTCACCGCTTCGTGCCTCGGCATGCGCGAGGTCGTAGGCGGCGCCGACGGCCGCGAGGTCGTCCACGTCGATTCCTCGCGCGGCGAGTGCCTCGAGACCACTGGCGATCCGCGATCGCTCCACCTCCGTCAGGGGCGCCGAGATCGGGCGGCCGTCCTCCGGCAGCTCGACGTCAGGTGTCGGGAGGGGCGCGGCCTCCCCTCGGGGTTCGGCGTCCGCACCAGCGTGCTTCTCCCTGCTCCTGCGCGAGAAGAGACCCATGACGCCAACGTACGCCGAGCCAGTCCCAGGTGCTCAGCCGAAGCCGTCGGGATCGGGGCCGGTCCGCAGTCCGCGGTCGAGCCCCTTGATCCGCTCCAGGTCGTCGCTGTCGAGCTCGAACCCGAGGAGGTCGAAGTTGGACTCGATCCGTTCCCTCCGGACGGAGCGGGTCAGCACGACGTTGCCCAGCTGGAGGTGCCAGCGCAGCGCGACCCGTGCGGGCGAGACGCCGTGCTTGGCCGCGATCCCGGTCATGACCGGGTCCTCGAGCAGGCCCGCGCGAGCCGCGAGCGGACTCCACGCCTCGGTGACGATGCCGTGCTCCCGATGGAACGCCCGCAGCTCCTCCTGCTGGAGGTAGGGGCTGAGCTCCACCTGGTTGACGGACGGCAGGACGCCCGTCTCCTCCCTCAACCGCTCGAGGTGTGCGAGCTGGAAATTGCAGACGCCGACGGAGCGCACCCGCCCCGACCGCTGCAGTCCGAGCAGTGACCGCCAGGCGTGGACGTACTCGTTCTGGGCAGGCGCCGGCCAGTGGATCAGATAGAGGTCGAGGACCTCGAGCCCGAGCCGCTCCATCGAGGCGTCGAAGGCCGCGGCCACGTTGCGGTGGTCGTGGTTCCACACCTTGGTCGTGACGAAGATGTCGTCGAGCGGCACGTCGGTCGAGGCGAGGGCCCGTCCCACGCCGCGCTCATTGCGGTAGAGGTGGGCGGTGTCGACGTGGCGGTAGCCGACCCGGAGCGCGTGCGCCAGCGCGACGTCGACGATCTGGTCCGGCACCTCCCACACCCCGAACCCGACCTGGGGGATCGTCAGGCCGGGGCTGGACGCATGGCCCAACGGCAGCATCGGCATGGTGCGGGAGGCCTCGTCAGGGGGCATGCAAGCCACGGTAGGCCTGCCCGACCTAGCTGTGTGCTGGACCTCACCTCGTGTTGGCGCCGAATGCCCCGGACGGCACATTTTGCGGCGGCGCTGAGGCGCTAAAGTCCCACGCATGGCTTCCATCAGCAAGGTCCTGATCGCTAACCGTGGTGAGATCGCCGTGCGCATCGCGCGAGCCTGCAAGGACTCAGGCATCGGGTCGGTGGCGGTCTACGCTGAGCCGGATCGGGACGCGCTGCACGTCAAGGTCGCCGATGAGGCCTATGCGCTCGGTGGTGCGACTCCGGCTGAAAGCTACCTGGTCCAGGAGAAGCTGATCGACATCGCGAAGCAGTCGGGCGCGGACGCGGTCCACCCCGGTTACGGCTTCCTGGCCGAGAACGCCCACTTCGCGCAGGCCGTCATCGACGCCGGCCTCACCTGGATCGGCCCCGGACCCGACGCCATCGACGCGCTGGGCGACAAGGTCAAGGCGCGGCACATCGCGACGAAGTCAAACGCCCCCCTCGTCCCCGGCACCAAGGACCCGGTGTCCGGACCGGACGAGGTGGTGGCCTTCGCGAAGGAGCACGGGCTGCCCGTCGCGATCAAGGCGGCTTACGGCGGCGGTGGCCGCGGGCTCAAGGTGGCCCGCACCATCGAGGAGATCCCGGACCTCTACGACTCCGCGGTGCGCGAGGCCGTGACGGCGTTCGGCCGAGGCGAGTGCTTCGTCGAGCGCTTCCTCGACAAGCCGCGCCACGTCGAGACCCAGTGCCTGGCCGACCACCACGGCAATGTCGTGGTGGTCTCGACTCGCGACTGCTCGCTCCAGCGCCGCAACCAGAAGCTGGTCGAGGAGGCCCCGGCGCCGTTCATCTCCGAGGCGCAGCACGCCGAGCTGGTCCGCGCCTCGAAGGCGATCCTGCGCGAGGCCGGCTACGTTGGCGCCGGCACGTGCGAGTTCCTCGTCGGACAGGACGGGGGCATCAGCTTCCTCGAGGTCAACACCCGTCTCCAGGTGGAGCACCCGGTGACCGAGGAGGTCACCGGCATCGACCTGGTCCGTGAGCAGTTCAGGATCGCGGGCGGTGAGCCGCTGACCTTCACCGACCCGGAGCCGCACGCGCACTCGATCGAGTTCCGGATCAACGGGGAGGACGCCGGCCGCGGCTTCCTGCCCGCACCCGGCACCGTCACGCGCATGGTCGTCCCGCACGGTCCCGGGGTGCGCTGGGACGCCGGCCTCGTCGAGGGCGACACCGTCGCCGGCGCGTTCGACTCGATGATCGCCAAGCTCATCGTCACCGGCCGTGACCGCACCCAGGCCATCGAGCGGGCCCGGCGCGCCTTGGACGAGCTCGTCATCGAGGGCATGCCGACCGTCACGCCTTTCCACCGCGCCGTCGTCGCCGACGAGGCATTCGCCCCCTCGGACGGGTCGGCGTTCACCGTGCACACCCGCTGGATCGAGACGGAGTTCGACAACACCATTGAGCCGTATGCCGCTGGGCCGGCTCCCGCCGACAACGCGGGTGACGACGTGGCTGAGCGACAGACGATCGTCGTCGAGGTCGGCGGCAAGCGCCTGGAGGTGTCCCTGCCCGGTGGGCTGTCCCTCGGCGGCGGTGGCGGCGCCGGCACGGCGAAGAAGAAGGCGCCGAAGCGCTCCGGTGGCAGCAGAGGCGGTGCCGCGGCCTCGGGCGACTCGCTCACCGCGCCGATGCAGGGCACCATCGTCAAGATCGCGGTGGAGGAGGGCGCGACGGTCGCGGAGGGCGACCTCGTCATCGTCCTCGAGGCGATGAAGATGGAGCAGCCGATCAACGCGCACAGGTCCGGTGTCGTCAACGGCCTCACGGCGGCCGTCGGCGAGACCGTCACGTCCGGCTCGGTCCTCGCCGAGATCAAGGACGCCGCAACCGAGGCCTGACACGCCGCGCGTCACGCAGCAACACCGCGCCCCACGCAGCAATACACCGAGTACCT
>DASUQN010000295.1:0-5325 GCA_036280515.1 Intrasporangium sp.
GACGTGCTGGCCGACAAGGCCTACTCCTCCCGAGCGAACCGGGCCTGGCTGCGGGCCCACGGGATCCGCGCCACGATCCCCGTCCCGGCCGACCAAGCCGGCCATCGACAGCGCCGCGGCTCCCACGGCGGACGGCCACCGGCCTTCGACGCCTCGCGGTACAAGGACCGGCACGCGGTCGAGTGCGGCATCAACATCCTCAAGCACCACCGCGGATTCGCCACCCGCTACGAAAGCTCGCCGTCCGGTTCGCCGCGACCGCCCATGTCGCGGTCATTGACCACTGGCTCAGACGCCTTTCATAACAGGGCCTAGGTGACGTTCCTCGAACGCCAGAGCAGCCACACGAAGTACGGGGTCCCGATGAGGGCCGTGATGAGCCCGGCCGGGATCTGGGCCGGGGCGATCACCGTGCGCCCGATGGTGTCGGCGACACTGACGAGCAGTGCGCCGATGAGCGCCGCCACCGGTACGAGCGCCGCGTGGCGACCGCCGACGAGCGAGCGCGCCAGGTGCGGCGCCACGAGCCCGACGAAAGCGACGACGCCGATTGCCACCACGGCAGTGCTCGTGAGCAGCGCGGCGATTCCAAGCAGGACGAGCCGGTTCCGCTCCAACGAGATGCCGAGGAGCCTGGGGGTGTCCTCGTCGACCGCGATGAGGTCGATGCGACGCCCCGCGGCGACGAGGACCGGCGCCGCGACGGCGAGGGTCAGGGCGACGGGGACGACCTGCGGGAGGATCCGCCCGTAGGTGGACCCGGACAGCCACGTCAACGCCTTGCCGACGTTCCATGGATCGGTCAACACGATGATGAGCGTGATGACACCCCCGAGGGCAGCGGACACCCCGAAGCCGATGAGCACGAGGCGCGTCGACTCGAGACCGCCGCGGTAGGACGCCAGGTACACGACGGTGAAGGCGACGATCGCGCCCACCGCGGAGGCCGTGCTGAGCAGCATCACACTCGCGAGCGGGACGATGGTGATGACGATGACGGCACCGACACCGGCTCCTGCGGTGATCCCGAGCAGGCTCGGCTCGGCGAGCGGGTTGCGCGCTACTCCTTGCACCACGGCCCCAGCGATGGCCAGGGCCGCACCCGCGAGCACGGCTGCGAGGACCCGCGGCAGGCGGTGGTCCAGGACGAAGGTGAGGGCTGGGCCGGTGCGGCCGTCGGCCCAGTTGGCCAGGTCGCCAAGGAGGACGACCCGGTCACCGAGCATCAGCCCGGCGGACACGGCAGCCACCACCGCGACCCCGAGGACCAGGCACAGGACGGCCGGGCCAACACGGCGGGTGCGGCCGTCGGACGAGAGTCGCGAGGACTGCACCACGCTGCTGTCGCGACCCCGACGAGCGAGCACGATCAGGAAGCCGGCCCCGACCACGGAGGTCAGCACGCCCGTTGGCACGGACACCGCCTGCTCCGCCCCGATCACGGCACGCAACGCGATGTCCGCACCAAGGACGAGGGCGGTGCCGGTGAGGGCCGAGGCGGGAAGCAGGACGCGGTGCCGCAGGACGGCAGGGGTGAACCGGCTCGCCAGGCGCACCAGCGAAGGTGCGCACAGGCCGACGAAGCCGACCGGTCCGGCGATGGTGACCGCCGCGGCGCTCAGCAGAACCGTCAGCAGAAGCGCCAGGACCTTGGTGCGGACCACCTTGAGCCCGAGGAGCGAGGCGGTGTCGTCGCCGAGGGCGAGAATGTCGAACCGCGAGGACATCACGACCGACGCGATCCCTCCGAGCACGATCCACGGCGCCATCTGGGTGACGGCGACGGCGTCGCTCTGGCTGAGTGAGCCTGCGCCCCAGGCGTAGAGCCCCTTCGTCTCCTCCTCGAAGAGGATGATGAGGACCATCGTCAGCGCGTGCAGGGCGAGCATCAGCGCAGATCCCGCGAGGACAAGCCTCGAGGTCCCCACTCCCCGACCGGACATTCCCAGCACGACTCCGGCCGCGACGAGGCCACCGAGGAAGGCGACGCCGCCGAGGGGCAGGGCGCCTGTTGCGAGACCGAAGGCCGCAACGGCCGTGATCGAGAGGTGGGCGCCGGCATTCACCGCGAGTGTGTCCGGGGTGGCGAGCGCGTTGCGGGTGATCGACTGCAGGACCGCGCCGGCGACCCCGAGGGCCGTCCCGACGAGAAGGGCAGCGGCGAGGCGTGGCAGCCGTGAGCCCTGGAGGATTGCCTCCACCTCCGGATCACGCTCGCCTGCGGCATAGCGCAGCACATCGGTCCAGCCCACTCCCGAGGTCCCCTGGGTCACGTGGACCACCCCGAGGGTGAGCGCAACGAGGGCCGCGCCCGCCAGCACGACGGCCAAGCGGGCGCGGCTGCCACGCACCGGCGCGGGGGTCTCGAGCAGGACCTCGCGCGTCTGTGTCATCAGCCGGTGATCCCCGCGACCATCTGCTCGGCGAGGGACTCGACGGACGCCGGCCCGCCGAAGGTCCACGTGCCATTCTCGAACTTGTGCATCCGGCCTTCGGCGGCGAAGGGCAACTTCTTCCAGATGGCGTTGCCCGCAAGGTCGTTCGCGAAGACGTCGTCCTCGGACGCGCTGTAGAACAGGTGCGTGTTGGGGTCGGTGACGGCGGTCATGCCCTCGACGTCGGTCTGGCCCAGGCCCCACTCCTTGTCGACCTCGCCCTTCCAGGCGTTGACGAGGCCGAGCTCCTCGGCGACATCGGAGACGAGCGACCCCTCGCCGAAGGGTCGCAGGGCGACACTGCTGCCCTCCTTCCAGCCGTCCGCCATGACGAACGGTGTGCCGGCCTTGCCCGCCCTGTCGATGGCATCCTTGCCCTCGGCGAGGGCCGCGTCCATCCCGGCAACGACCTTGGTGGCCTCGTCGGACCTGCCCAGGAGCGTGCCGAACGCCGTGACCTCGTCACGGAGTCGGTCGAGGTTGCGCGACGCGTCCGTGGCATCTGCTACGAAGACCGGCACGCTCGACTCGAGCTGGCTCACGACGGTGGCGGGCAGGTCCTCGATCGCGATGACGAGGTCGGGTCCGAGGCCGAGGATCGCGTCGATGCTCGGCTCCCCGCGGGTGCCCACGTCCTTGACGGCTGCGTCGAGCGGGGCCGCCTTGTCCCAGGTGGCGTAGCCCTTGACGTCCGCGACGCCGACCGGTGTCACGCCGAGCGATGCGACGATCTCGGCCTCGCCCCACTCGAGCACGACGACCCGGTTGGCGGCCCTGGGCAGGGTGATCGTCTTGCCCCGGCTGTCGGACACGGAGACCGGGCCGGCATCGTTGGCGGCGGGTGTCGTGGCGCCGATGCCAGCAGCCGGGGCCTCCGTGGTGCCACAGGCGGCGAGCGTCGCCACCGCTGCGGCGGCGATCAAGGGCAGGACTGTGCGCTTCATGTACCTTCTCCGTGGTTCTGGCCCGGCAGCGCCGGGCAGGGATCATCGCGGGGACCGGTTGGTCCCCAGCGGGCGGGGCATGCGGTCAGGCGGTGCGGGCGGCGCCTACCCCGTTGAGAGCGGGTCGGTAGCGGCCCACCGGCTGGACGTGCAGGTGCCCGGTCACCGGATCACGGTTGACTCGCACCTGCACGCCATAGACGTCAGCGAGGTTCTCCCCGGTGATGACATCGTCCGGGCGGCCCGCTGCGTGAACTCGGCCGGATGACATCAACACCACCTCATCGGCCAGGTCAGCCGCTTGCGCCAGGTCATGGAGCACCACGCCGACCGCGACTGCCCGGAGATCAGCGAGATCTCTCATGACCTCGAGGATGTCGACCTGGTAGCGCAGGTCGAGGTGGTTCGTGGGCTCGTCGAGCAGCAGGACGGGTGTCTGCTGGGCCAGGCACGAGGCCAGCCACACGCGCTGGAGCTCGCCGCCCGACAGCGCCTCGACGCTGCGGTCAGCCATGACCGAGACGCCGGTCACCTCCATGGCCTCGTCGATGGCCCGCGCGCCCTCCGGGTCCACGCCACGCCAACGACTCCGGTGCGGGAAGCGCCCATACCCGACGACATCGCGCACGCTGACTCCGCCCGGGCTCGACCGGTGCTGCGTCAGCATGGCCACGTGGAGTGCGAACTCCCGAGCCGAAAGGGCGACGGCCGGACGGCCGCGGTCAACGGTCACCGCCCCGGCGTCTGGGTGGTGCAGGCGGGCCAGCGCCCGCAGCAGGGTCGACTTGCCAGACCCGTTGGGACCGACCAGCGCAGTCACCGCCCCGAGACGCAGCGCGACGGACGCGCCGTGGACCACACAGTTGTCGCCGTGTGAGAGGACCAGTCCCTCCCCGACGAGCCCGTGCAACGGCGGCTGACTGGCGATGGGATCTCGCATGGCGGGAAACGTAGCACATAGGTAAGGCTTACCTAAACTGACCGTCAAGCCGGGGCTCAGCGACTACTGCTCAGGGTCATGGGACGGTGACGGCGGTCGGTGTCCGCGCCAGGGCATGCTCGGGTAGCCCGTGTCCCAGTGCATGGCATCGCGGCTGCGAGACAGCCCCGACCACGACCACCCCAGCTTCGTGAATATCGCGTGGACGATCCCGCCGGGCACGACGAGCCCGTACTTCTCATTCGCCAGGGTGCGCCGCGACCCGGTCCAGTGCCCGTCCGGCTCCCAGGCCCCGGTCCGGGGCTGGATCCACGGGTTCTCCCGAGGGTTGATGTCGATCGCCCGTCCGTTCGCGTGCGGGGAGGCGTCGGCCGGGGCATTTGCTTCCGAGGGCTTACGGCAGTTGAACGCAGTTGTGTTGTCCGCACGCCCACTCGCGGAGTCCCACCCGCCGAAGTGCTCAATCGGCACGGCCTGCCTGATCGGGAAGCGTTGGGCCGCTAAGGAATTGAAGACCTGAATGACATCGGCCGCGACATCCAGGTTCACGGTGACGGAGCCCCGGTGATACGTGCCGTCCATCCCGAAGTGCGGCACCGACACGTTCGTCAGTCCGGCACGGCCCACGGGGCAGCCCGGCCGCCACGTCCCCGTTGCCGTGATCTTGGCCCACTGGGCGTCCGAGATCGGATACGAGTAGGCCGGCGCGAATGCAGGCAGCTCACGTGGCGCGGAAGCAGTCGCCGGCGGCACCTCGGCCGTGGCCGTGGTCGCGGCCGATGTGGCAGTGATGGTGCGCCCGTCGGGCCCGGACGCGGCGCCAAGCGTTGCCAGGGTGAGGAGAACTCCCCCAGCTCCACATGCCAACCGGGTCCCTGTCATGACGGCTCCTGCCGGAACAATTATCGTCACCAGAAGAGACGAGTCCCAACGTCTGGCGGTTCGCTCGCTCCACGACGCATGCTGTCAACCTGGCGCTCGGCGGAACGAGACGTGCCGAGTACCC